>JAGAQS010000071.1 GCA_017622635.1 Ruminococcus sp.
CACTTTTGGTGTTATTTTAAGAAGTGCTTCATATGCGTTCTGTTCGTTTTTCAGACAGCACATAAGCCGTCCGCACGTTCCTGAAATTTTTGTCGGATTGAGTGAAAGTCCCTGTTCCTTTGCCATTTTTATTGACACGGGCTGGAAGTCGCCCATATAGCTTTTACAGCAGAACTCACGTCCGCATATGCCCAGACCGCCGAGTATTTTCGCCTCATCACGTACACCAATCTGACGCAGTTCTATACGTGTCCTGAAAACAGCCGCAAGGTCTTTTACAAGTTCACGGAAGTCAACACGGTTTTCGGCGGTGAAATAAAATAACAGCTTGTTGTTGTCAAAAGTACATTCAACGTCCACAAGGTTCATTTTAAGTTTCCTTGACTTTATTTTTTCCTCACATATCCTGAAAGCGTCTTTTTCTTTCAGTTTGTTTTTTGCAACAATTCTCATATCGTTTTCGTTGGCTTTTCTTATAACGGGTCTGAGGGGTGACGAAATTTCGTCGTCCTCAATTTTTCTGTTTGCTATTGCCACTTCTCCGCACTCTGTTCCGTTTACCGTTTCCACGATAACCCTGTCACCGATTTCTGCGTTTATGCCTTCGGGTGAGAAGTAATATATTTTTCCGACTTTTTTAAAGCGTATTCCTATTATTTCCTTCATATCAATTCTCCAGTCTTTTATATTATTGTTTCTGTTATTTCGGCACATAGGGCAGACAGTGCAAGCGGTATGTTTACATTACATTCCACCGTATTCCATGCCCTTTCAATACTTCTGTGTATTTTTTCTGCCATACGTGAAGTAAGCATATACGACAGTTTAACCGCTCCATCACGGAAACAGCCGATATTTTCCGCATCGGTATTCTGAATAAGTACCGCCGAATCCCTTATAATTTTGTCAAGCATGGAAAGAACCGTTTTAACGTCGTTTCTTTCTTTGCCGAGAGAGAAAAGGGCAGTATTCAATGAATATTCGTCTTTTTTAATTATACTGTCAGTCAGCAGTTTTGTCAACTCCACCTGTTTACGCAGATTTTCGTTGTTTATATATTCCGTACACATTCCGATATTACCGTGAAAACAGCTGACGGCGTTTTTTATGTCCGACTCCCTGAAACCGCTTTCGGCAAGTTCAAGCGAAGTCTCCTCCTCCGTACACGGAGATACACCGAAACATACACATCTTGAAATTATGGTAGGAAGAAAATCGTTTCTTGATTCTGAGGTGAATATAAAATAAGCATAGTCGGGCGGTTCTTCAATTATTTTAAGAAGTGTATTCTGTGTGCGTACGTCCATGTTGTGACAGTCACGGAAAATATATATTTTACGTCCGCTGTCGTTGTTCGGCATTATAAAGGCATCACTGCATATTTTTCTTGCCGTATCAACGGAATAACCGCCGAGTTTTCCCGAAGAAGCCACATAATTTACATCTGGGTGGAAGTCCCTTTCAACGTTTCTGCATGAACTGCATACACCGCACGGCATATCATTTACGGGATTTTTACAGAGTAACAGGCTTGTGTAGAATTTTGCCATAAGCTTTCTGCCTGTCCCCTTTTCACCGTAAAAAAGAACAGTATGGGCAGTGCGTCCGCTTTTCACCATATTGCACAGAGTGGAAATAAGAAGATTGTTTCCGTAGATTTTTTTCATAGCATTACCTGCCGTCAAATAAATTTCAGGGCATGATAACACGCCCTGAGTTGTACCATAATTCTATTTTACCACAATTATCTCTGAAATGCCATACTTTCTGAAAATATTTATTGATTTTCTGTCAATCCGTTCACCGCTTGCAACTATCGGAACGGCAGGCGGACAAAGTACTTTTACAGACGCACAGATTCTGTTTTCCGCCTTTTCAACGGGTATTGTCTCACATTCAGAAAAAACCGCCTCACGTATACTCATGACACGTTCGGGAAGTTGCATTGAAAAATCGTCTTTTGAAATCGGGCGTTTTTCCGCCTGTTTCAGTGAACTTGAAAGTGATACGGAAAGTCTTTCATAGTCATGTTTTGTATATACGGGTGACATAAGCAGTATTACAAGTGAACTGTCGGAATATTCACACTCAACACCGTTTTTTCTGAGAAGTCCTGCCAGTTCGTTTCCGTCAAAACCGCTTTCGTCTGCCTTTATGGTAATGTGAAAGGGTTCTGTTTCCGCAAATACAATCCTGTCCGAAAATTTTTGTCGGAAATTTTCAATCCATACAATATTTTTTTGAATATCGTCATATATTTTTTCTGATATATATCTGTTGCACAGGTCAAGTGACATCATGATTAAATATGACGGGCTTGTTGAGGCAAACATACTCATATTCTGTTTGAGCAGGGGGACGTATTCGGGTACTGATGTGTGGAGCATTGCCGAACCCGTAAGGGCAGGAAACATTTTGTGTGCGGAATCACAGCACAGGTCTGCACCGAGTGTCATGGGGTGAATGTCGGGATTGAGAAATTTAAGGTGTACACCGTGTGCATTGTCCGTTAAAAGACGTGCGTTGTACCTGTGGCATATATCGGCAAGTAAATATATATCGGCGGTTTTTCCCGTGTAGTCGGGGGAAGTGACATAGACTGCCGACGGTTCGGAACAGTTTTTCAGTGTGTTTTCAATGTCTTTTGGGTTTATGTTTCCCGAAAGTATACCGCCCGAATATTCGGGAAGAATCCACTCAACATCAAGGTCAAGCAGTGCGACGGCGTTCAGAAAAGCACGGTGAACGTTTCTCACGGCAAATATTTTTCTTTTTTCCGTTTTCATAATCGCAAGCATTGTCTGTATACAGAGGGTCGAACCGCCTGCGGAAAATACCGTTCCTGCCGTTCCGTAAAGTTCTGACATATTTTTTTCACTCTGTGCAATTATTCCGTCCGCTTCAAAGAGACTGTCCGCACCGTGAATTTCGGTTATGTCCATTGAATAAAGTGACGAAAGTTCGGGGGAAAGCGTATAGCCCTTATGTCCGGGCATATGACAGCGGAGAGTTCCCGACACGGAATATTTTTTAAGAAAATCGTAAACAGGTGTATTCATTGCCAATCTCCTTACATATTTTTTATTACTTCCCACAGTTCACGGGCAGTGTTTATATTTATTCCTGCCGTTTCTGCAAGTTCTTCGGGAGACGCATTTTTAAGACTGTCTTTTGTCTTGTATTTCAGTAAAATTTTCTGTGATTTTTTTTCACCTATTCCGTGAACGGTCATAATTTCCGAAAGATATGTTTTCTTTTTGTGTTTTGAGTGCATATAGCTGACCGAAAACCTGTGTACTTCGTCCTGTATGTTTGTTATCAGCATGAAAGCAGGGTGCAGATGATTAATCTGAATTTCGTTTCCGCCCGACGCAATGGCACGTGTACGGTGCTTGTCGTTTTTGACCATTCCGAAAACCTTTATATCGAGTCCGAGTCCGTTTACAAGTGAAGTAATTGTATTTACGTGACCCTTTCCGCCGTCAAGTAAAATCAGGTCAGGTGTCCTGTTGAAATATTCGTCACCGTCCTGATTTATGATATATTTCAGACGGCGTGTAAGTACTTCGTACATACTTTCATAGTCGTTCTGATACTGTATCTCTTTTACAGTAAAACGTTTGTAAGCCTTTTTCAGCGGTCTGCCGTTTTCAAAGACAACCATTCCCGCAACTATTGATTCGGAAGAAAGATTTGAAATGTCGTATGCTTCAATGTACTGCGGAGGCTTGTCCAGTCCGAGAGCCTTTCCGAGCTGTTCAAGTGCGATTATTTCCTTGCCTGTACGGTTGTTTTTTATAGCCGCATATTCCGCACTGTTGTTTGTTGCAAGCTTTAAAAGTTCGTACTTTCTGCCTTTCTGCGGAACAACTATATTTACTTCCCTGCCTGCCTTATCCATAATCATTCTCAATATAATATATTCATCAGTCGGCATATGGTCTGTTATTATTACTTTCGGAATATCGTTTCTTTTGTAATAAAACTGTTCCATAAACACACTTAAAATATCGTTTTCTTCGTTTTCCGTCTTTTCCATTTCAAACACAATCTTGTCTGAAAGACGGTTTTCACGGTATACAAGTACGGAAATATATGCAATATTATCAGTAATAACCGTGCCTATAACGTCAGCCGACTTTATACCGTTTTCCATTATATTCTGTTTTTCCGACGCTTTACGCAAGGCGTTTATACGGTCACGCAGTATGGACGCTTTTTCAAATTCGAGATTTTCGGCGGCTTCGTTCATTTCGGTTTCCATTCGTTTCAATGATTTCTCACTGCCGTTTTTTATGAAACTTTCAGCCTGTTTTATTATTTCCGCATATTCTTCAACGCTTATTTTTCCCCTGCATACACCCATGCAGTTTTTTATGTGATAGTTCAGACAGGGACGGCTTTTCCCGAAATCCTGCGGAAAACGTCTGTTACAGGTCGGGAGCATAAAAACACGGTTTACTTCTTTTACTGTTTCTTTTGCGACAGTTCCGCTTGTGTAGGGTTTTGAATACCTGCCTGACTGCAAAGTATTTTTTTCGGCGGTAATACGTGGGTATTCGTCATCTGAAATTCTTATATAATGATAACCTTTGTCATCTTTCAGCAGAATGTTGTATTTCGGTTTATGCTGTTTTATAAGACTGCATTCAAGTAATAATGCTTCATATTCACTGGTTGTCACAATAAAGTCATAATCATATACATTGGATACCATAGCGGAAACTTTCGGCGTATGGTTGGGATTTTCCCTGAAATAACTGCTTACACGCCTGTGCAGGTTTTTTGCTTTTCCGATATATATTATATTTCCGTCTTTGTCTTTCATTATATAAACTCCTGCTGATATGGTAAGTTTTGAAGTTTTTTCACGCAGATATGAAATTCTCGGATTCATCATATTTAATACCTCTTTTCAGATTTTTTAATTTATGGAAAGTAGTACTGCATAATACTGTACATTTTTACTCTTGCACGTGCCATGACGGCAGAAACAGCCTGCGGAGTGATTCCGAGCTGTCGGGCGATAACAACAATGTCAAGCTTTTTAAAATAGTATAACACAATAATTTCTTTTTGTCTCGGTGTAAGTTCATTATTAATAACTTTTAACAGTAATTTCTTTAATTTTCTCACTGAATCTTCTTCATTGTTACTTTCAAGGACTGCACGTATATTTTTATCTGCTTTTCCTGAAAATGTATCTGAATAACTTTCACGCCTCGGCACGCTGTTCAACCCTCCTCATATAATTTATCAGGTGGGAAATAATTTCCTGCATCTGAGCGTGTTCGGCATACAGAAGCCTTATACGCTGGTCAAGTTTAATTTCTTCAATCATAAATCTGTCGTTTGATTTGATAAGCCTGTTACGCTGTTCGGTAAGGAATTTTATACGTTTCTTTACAAGCAGACAGCTTTTTTCATATTCATTGATAAGTTTATACATAATATACCTCCGTTTAAATGGGAAAAATGTTTAAAAGAACATATATTCTTTTTTACCTATAATTACTATTATAGAACAAATGTTCTACATTGTCAAGCTTTATTTAAAATATTTTTTATTTAATATATAACGAAATTTTTTTATATAATAAAATATGAATTTTAATAGTGACATCTTGAAAATTTTGTGATATAATAAGCTTGTACACTATATTTTACAAAAGGACGTGCTGAAACATGAATTTCAATTATGATGTTATTATTGCAGGCTGCGGTGCAGCGGGTCTTTATGCTGCTATAAATTTACCGTCGTCGCTTCGTATCCTCATTGTATGCAAGCGTGAACTCAGTCTCTGTAATTCTTCTCTCGCTCAGGGCGGTATTGCCGGAGTTTACAACTCTCCGACGGATAATATCCAGTATCACCAGAACGACACCCTTATTGCAGGCGGATTCAAGAACAATGTTGACGCTGTTCATACTCTCGTAAGTGAAGCTGCTCAGGATTTGGAACATATAATAAAACTCGGTGTGGATTTCGATAAAAACCCCGACGGAACTTATCACCGTACCCTCGAAGGCGGTCACAGCCATCACCGTATTTTCCACCATGCCGACGCTACAGGCAGGGAAATTACCGAAACTCTCCTCGAAAACGTTCAGAAACTTGAAAATGTCACAATAATGGAAAATACCATTATCTGCGGTACTAAAAAGACTTCTACGGGATATTCCGCTTTTCTTAAAAACGGTGATACTTATCAGACTTATAACTGTCATTTCATGATTTTTGCAACGGGCGGTATAGGTCGTGTATATGAATTTACGACAAACTCCGCTATTGCAACGGGTGACGGTATAACGTTCGCCTATGAAATGGGTGCTAAAATCAAAAATTTAAGTTATGTGCAGTTTCACCCCACTGCTTTCAATAACAGGGCAACACGTGAGTGTTTCCTTATTTCCGAAGCCGTAAGAGGTGAGGGGGCATATCTGCTTAACTGTAAAAAAGAGCGTTTCATGCAGAATTATGACGAACGTCTTGAACTTGCACCGAGAGATGTTGTTTCCCATGCAATAATACTTGAATCAAGAAAACAGAACTCTACCGAATTTTTCCTTGATATAAGCTATAAGGACAGCGAATTTCTGAAAAAGCGTTTTCCGATGATTTATAAAAATCTTCTCAAACAGGGATTTGACCTCACAAAAGAACCCGTTCCGATTTTCCCGTGTCAGCATTACCTTATGGGCGGTATCGACGTTGACAACAATTCAGAAACAAGCCTCCGAAATCTTTTTGCCTGCGGTGAATGTTCACATACGGGTGTACACGGAAGCAACCGTCTTGCAAGTAATTCACTTCTTGAGGCACTTGTATTTTCACGTCATGCGGCAAGATGTATTGCATCAAGACTTGACAGCGTTCCCGAAGATTTTGAAACGGCTGAATTTGACGCACATCTTGACGGCGAACATATGCCTAAAGGTTTCCGTACAGAAACACGCCGTATCATGCAGAAAAGTCATTTTGTCATTCCTGACAGGAAAGAGGCGGCAGAGGGCTTTAAGCGTATAAAGGAAATGCGTGACAATCTTATTGAATCGGGATATGTTGTTGATACGGACTATGTGCTTGCCAAGTCAATAGTTACGGTTGCGTATATAATCCTCGGTGAAGTAATGCAGTAAAAAAATTACGGAATACCTGTCTTTTTCTGTCACCCTTATACGAATATATTAATAAATATATATATGAGGTGATATTATGAGAAAGATTATATCTGTTATATCTGTCCTTATGTTATCGGGCAGTCTGTATGCAGGTTCGGCTATGGCGGAAAATGCGGTTGCAGGCGACGTGAACGGTGACGGTATATGTGGTGTGGCTGATTTGAACCTTGTCAATGACTACGTTCTTGGAAAGATTCAATTTTCCGAAAATCAGTGTTACAGTGCGGATATGAACGGCGACAGTCGGGTTGATTCGTTTGACCTTGTTGTTATGCGTAGAAAACTGACTGTTGCCGACGCTGTTCTGCCCGTCGGAAAGTATACGGGCGTGTCTGAAAACGGTATCCGTCACTATACATTCTTTGAGGGCGGAGGAAACTACATTGACGATTCAACGGGAATGGGTTCGTTGTTTGCATGGGAAATAAACGGAAACAATATCACAGTTCATATAAGTTCTGCCGAAAATACGACAAACGACGTTATCGAATGGACTGACGAAAATCATTTTAATATTGTATGGGAGGACGGAACAGTGGAAAAATTTTCACCAAACCGTGTTGAAGTAATTGACGGTGTAACATATATTGACGGTATTCTTATTGCAAATAAAAGTTACGGACTGCCCGTAAATTATAATCCAAACGGTCTTACAGCCGAAACTCAGAAAGCTTTCAACGAAATGGCTTCCGACGCATCAAAGGACGGTTTATGTCTTTGTGTATATTCGGGATTCCGTTCGTACATCTATCAGCAACAGATTTATAACAACTATGTTTCACTTTACGGTCAGGTAACAGCTGACACCTTTTCAGCACGTGCAGGACATTCCGAACATCAGACGGGTCTTGCAATTGATGTGAACTGTGCCGACGATTCTTTTGACGGTACACCCGAAGCGTTGTGGCTTGCCGAAAATTCGTGGAAGTACGGTTTTATAATACGTTATCCAAAAGGAAAACAGGATATTACAGGTTACAAGTATGAACCGTGGCACGTCCGTTATCTCGGTAAGGAAACAGCGGAAAAGGTTTACCGTTCGGGACTCACTCTTGAGGAGTATCTCGGAATTGATTCAGTATATAAATAATATATTTTTATAAATAAGGGAGGTTGAACATGACCTTTGAAAAAAAGTTTGACAGCTATCTTTCAAAAATTGAAAGAATAAGATGTCAGACGGAGGATTTTACGGAAGAAGCCACAAAAACAGCTTTGATAATGCCGTTTTTTTCGGTACTGGGATATGATGTCTTTGATACAAATGAGTTTATGCCGGAATTTACGTGCGACGTTGCTACAAAAAAAGGTGAAAAGGTTGACTATGCCATATTGAAAGATGGTGAACCGATAATTATAATTGAAGCCAAAAGGGCAGGTATGAAATTGCAGAAACAACAGCAGGGGCAGTTGTTCAGGTATTTTTCTACAAACAGATGCAGGGTGGCTATACTTACAAACGGAATAATATATCAGTTTTTCAGTGATTTGAATGCTCCTAATATAATGGACGATGAACCTTTTCTTTCATTTAATATTTTTGAAGATGACCCGTCCATATATATTTCTTCTATAAAACAATTTTGTAAAGAAGAATTTGATATAAAGAATGTTATTTCAAAAGCAGTTTTTCAAAAGTATGCGACGGTTGTTGAGAAAACATTGAAACAGGATTTGCTGAATCCGAGTGACGAGCTTGTGAAGTATTTTCTGTCAAGACCCGAAGTAAAAACAGGAAACCGTATTACTTCGCAGATGATAGAAAAACACCGTGAAATGACCAGACAGGCTATGCTTAAAGTTTTCGGAGCAGAAATAATGACTGTTTCAAGTCAGGAAGAAATAATTTCTGAAAATTCTGATGATTTTTCGGAGGTTGTTCAATCTTCGTCAATACAGGATATATCACAAAATTTACAAAATATTTTAAAAACTATTATTCCGGATTTCTTTTCCGTGTCGGAAGATTCTGATAATTATTTGCGTCTGCATATATACACGTCTTCAAACAGAAAAATCGGAAATATAAAAATAATTAAGTCTGATTTTTCTATACAATGGAAGAAAACAGGAAGTTCGGAAATATATATATTACAATCTGAAGAAGATATCAGAAATTACATATAATGCGAAAGGAAAATAAAAATGAAGTTATTACAGTGCTATATTGACAATATAATAACTACCGCACTTATGGAAGATATAAATTATATCGACGCTGCGGCAGACAATCTCATTCCGGAGGAACACAGAAGTTCCGCATATTATGTGGCAAAGGACACGGGCGTTGTGTGCGGAATTGAAGTTGCAAAGCGTGTGTTTGAACTTGCAGGCGGTGACGTTGATTTTAAAATACTAATGAAAGACGGTACAAAGGTTAACAAGGGTGATATTATAGCCGAAATGGAAGGCAGTACCCTTACACTTTTAAAGGGTGAAAGAACAGCCCTGAACCTTTTACAGCATATGTCAGGAATCGCAACAGCTACAAATAAGTGCGTTGAACTGGTTGCAGGTACAAAGGCATCTGTAACCGACACAAGAAAAACTCTCCCCGGACTGCGTGCTTTACAGAAGTATTCCGTTACAGTCGGCGGTGGAAAAAATCACAGATTCAATCTTTCGGATTGTGCCATGCTGAAAGACAACCACATTGACGCTTACGGCGGTATTACTCCGGCAGTTACCGCACTCCGTGAAAAAATCGGTCATACGGTAAAGGTTGAAGTTGAAGTGCGTACACTTGACGAACTCAGGGAGGCACTCGACAATAAGGTTGAAATAATCATGCTCGACAATATGTCAAATGATGACATGAAAAAAGCCGTTGAAATTACAGACGGTCGTGCCTTGCTCGAAGCGTCGGGAAACGTTACCGCCGATAATATACATTCAGTTGCAGAAACGGGCGTTGATATAATATCACTCGGTGCATTGACTCACTCTGTAAAATGTTTTGACATTTCAATGAAGATAAACAAATAAAAATTTATTATGATTACATTGACTGATGTGCTGAAACGAAACCACCCTTTGACTGTATACGAAGATTCAATAATTAATTGTGTGATTGCTTGTTTGATTACATTTGTTGTAGTACTGTTTTCATTCATATATATACTTATTGAAAACGGTATTAAAGAGTTGGTTTCAGTTATTTCAACTATAAACGGTATATCTGTCAGTCTGGCTGTATGGCTTTTTATACTGATTTGTATGTTTTTGTCCGGAGTAGGATATATTGTCCGTCATAATAAAGCAGTGAAAAAAGGAATCCGTTACAGTGGAACAGTTGTAGAACGGAAACATTATTTTACAGGTGCAAGAAGTCCTGTAAAACACCGTTTTGCTATTCAGATTGATACAGGAAAAATTATAAAATCTCCGGTTTATACAGATGTCCCCGAGCCTTTTAAATACTGTGATGTGTATTTTTACAAAAAGAAATATTACTTTTCCGGATTTAACTGGAATGATTAATTAACTTTTTCTGTCCCGAATAAGTCGGGGCAGTTTTTTTGTGTATCATAAAGAAGTTTAAGCCTCGGAGCAATTATTGATAACTGCTTCGGGGCTTGTTTTTAATATTCGATTACCCGTATAAATCAGAATTCAGCACATTACTCAAACCCCATAGCAGCTTTTACATTGTGCATTTCTTTTGTTCCTATAAGGTTTTCTAAAAGAGTGAATGCAACCTCTGGTGCGGTTTGTGGGCAATACGAAGTAATGATATTATCAGTTTTAACAACAGGCTCATTAACAATTTCTACACCATATTCTGCAAGCTGTTTCTGTCTTTGTCCGTTATTCAGATGATAAGTGGTAGCTTTTTTTCCTGTTAAAATACCACTATAGGCGAGTGCAAGAGCTGCAACACAAACTGTTGCAATTATCTTGTGTTGACTGTTGAATGTATTAATAATATCAGATAATTCTTTGGAAAAGGCTTCTTCATAAAACCCAAACTCCTCAAAACCGCCTGGAATAGCTAACGCATCATATTCGTCCACACAAATATCTTTTAATAATACATCAACAGTTACAGGAACACCAAAAGTGCTAATAACAGTTTTTTGGAATCCACAAGTGATTACTTCAACATCATAATGATAATCATTTCTTGCCCATCCCATAACATCAACAAATACACTTGCTTCCAGTGTTTCAAAGCCTTTTGCAAGGAATAAAAGTATTTTCATTTTTTTACCTCCGAATTCCGATTTATATTAGTAATAATTATATATCAAAGCTGGTGCATTGTCAATAGAAATGCTATTGCGAAAACTTCTTTATGAGTGTCCGTCTTAAGTCGGGGCAGTTTTTTTGTGTGTCATATAGACATTATACCGCATATAATAATACAAACCACAAAAGGAGGTTGTTTTTTATGTGCGGAATTGCAGGGGCGATTAGCTTTAAAGAAGATATGCGTGAGGAAATGAAAGTATATGAGAATATGCAGCACGCACTTCTGCGGAGAGGTCCTGACCAGAGGGGTATTGTACTTACAAAGGAATCGGCTCTTATTCATACAAGACTTGCCGTTATAGATATCCCGAACGGCAGACAGCCAATGTCTTTCGGTGACTTCACAATTGTATATAACGGTGAACTTTATAATACCGACGAAATACGTCGTGAACTCAAAGACGATTTTGAATTTGAAACACATTCCGATACGGAAGTTGTACTTAAAAGCTATATCAAATGGGGCGAAAAGTGTCTTGATAAATTCAACGGTATATTTGCGTTTGCTGTATACAATCAGAAACAGAAAAAACTTTTTCTTGCACGTGACAGAATAGGAGTAAAACCGTTATTCTATTATATGAATGAAAATAAACTTATTTTTTCCTCGGAAATACCTGCACTTCTTGAACACCCCGACGTGCCACACGAAATAGATGAGCAGGGAGTGGCGGAACTTCTTCTTATAGCCCCCGGACGCACTCCGTCATGTGGTGTTATAAAGGGTATTAAGGAGGTAAAAGCAGGCTGGTGCGGTTATTACACTGAAAACGGTCTTGAACTTCATGAATACTGGAGACTGAAAGCTTTTGAACTTCATGAAACCTTTGAACAGACTGTTGAACACGTCAGGGAACTTGTTCTTGATGCTATACGCCGTCAGCTTGTTTCGGACGTTCCCGTGTGTACTTTTCTGTCAGGCGGGCTTGATTCAAGTCTGATTTCGTCGGTTGCCTCTGCCGAAATGAAAAAACACGGTAAAATTCTTGATACATTTTCGGTTGACTACCGTGACAATGACAAATATTTTCAGAAAAGTCACTTTCAGCCGAACAGTGACCCCGAATACATTCAATGTATGGTTGATTATCTCGGTACAAATCATCACTGGACAGTTGTTGACACACCTGAACTTGTAAACGCTTTGTATGATGCGACGGAAGCACGTGGACTGCCCGGAATGGCGGACGTTGATGCGTCGTTGCTGATATTCTGCCGTGAAATAAAAAAGCATGGTACTGTTGCATTGTCGGGAGAGTGTGCGGACGAAATTTTCGGCGGTTATCCTTGGTACAGGGATAAAGATATAAGAATGACGGACGGTTTTCCGTGGGCTCAGAGTACCGCATACAGAAAGAATTTTATCAGTGATTATTATGCGGAAAAAATAAATGCGGAAGAATACGTATACAGTGCCTACAGGAATACCGCCGACTATGCTATGAAACTGCCGTCCGACAGTCCGCTTGAATACCGTATGAGAGAAATGACACAATTAAATTTTCACTGGTTTATGCAGACATTGCTTGACCGTAAAGACAGAATGAGTATGTACAGCGGACTTGAAGTACGTGTGCCTTTCTGTGATTACAGAATAGCGGAGTATCTGTATAATGTACCGTGGGAGTACAAGGACTATCAGGGCAGGGAAAAAGGTCTGTTGCGTGAGGCTATGAAAGACTGGTTGCCTGACAAGGTTCTCTGGCGTAAAAAATCACCGTATCCGAAAACACACAACCCTGCTTTTCTTGATGCTGTTACGGAAAAACTGTCTGCCGTTATGGACGAAAAGGATAATATACTTTTTGAAATTGTCAGACGTGAGGAACTTGAAAAACTTCTGAAACATTATGACCATGTGCAGTGGTACGGTCAGCTTATGAACTTACCGCAGACTATAGCGTTTTTCTTACAGCTTGACCACTGGCTGAAACGCTATAAAATAAAACTTATTTAATAAAATGTTTTTAATATGTTGGCACTGCAAAAATTTTTTCTTGACAAATCATTTTAATGGTGATATACTTTATTAGGTGTTTTTTTAGGGAAAAACATCAGTTTTTAAATGATTTTAAAAGAAAGGAGCAGGCTAACTGTGAGTAATTCAATGAATCCCGAGTTTAAGATAAGAGAGGTAGCCGAACGAATTAGGGCCGTTCGTGAGTCAGTAGGTCTGACTTCTGAAGAAATGGCTGAAAAGACGGGTGTTTCCGTTTATGAGTATCTCGCATATGAGGGCGGTGCTAAGGATTTCAGCTTTACTTTTATCTATAAATTCGCAAATGCTACGGGTGTTGAAATAACAGACCTCATGGAAGGTGAAAGCCCGAAGATTTACAGTTACGATATAACAAGAAAGGGAGGCGGTCTCCCGATTGTACGCCGTAAGGGTATGACTTATATGCGTCTTGCACCTAAGTTCAGAAACAAGATAGGTGAGCCGTTTATGGTTACTATTCCTTATGTTGACGAAAATTTCCGTGTACCCCACCCCCATACGCATGAGGGACAGGAACTTGACATAGTTGTAAGCGGTCAGCTTAAAGTAAGAATCGGTGACAATGAGGAAATTCTCAACGAGGGTGACTCAATTTATTATGACAGTGGTGAACCCCATGACGAATGGGCTGTTGGCGGTAAGGAATGTAAATTCTATGCTGTTGTATTCGGTGTCAATCAGCCTCACCATGCATTGCAGAACCTTGACCCCGTAATTCTTCCCGGTGTTACTAATTTCGACCTTGCAAAAATTGAAAATCCTGTTATCGATAAGTTTGTAAAAACCGAAACCGACGAGGACGGTGCTTTGAAGAAAATAAGCTTTATGAATGAGGAAACTTTCAATTTCGGTTTTGATATAGTTGACGCTCTCGCCAAAAAAGTTCCCGACAAGACAGCACTTTTATATATTTCGGAAGAAATGGAAGAAAGAAAATTCACTTTTGCCGACATAAAGAAGTATTCAAACATGACAGCCAACTATTTTCTTTCAAAGGGAATCAAAAAAGGTGACAAGGTTATGCTTGTACTTAAAAGACACTATCAGTTCTGGTTCTCTATAATTGCACTCCACAAAATCGGTGCTATTGTAATTCCTGCAACAAATCAGCTTGTACAGCATGACTTCACATATCGTTTCAAGGCTGCTGACGTTAAGGCTATTGTCTGCACTGCCGACGGCGACGTTGCACATCAGGTTGACCTTGCAATTGAAGAATGCGGAATGAATATAAAGAGAATTATCGCAAACGGTGAGCGTGACGGCTGGGATTCTTTCGATAAGGAAATGTATAGTTTCAGCGACGTTTATGAACGTCCCACAGACCCCGAAAAAGTTTCCTGTGGCAGTGAACCTATGCTTATGTTCTTCACTTCGGGAACTACAGGTTATCCGAAAATTGCTATGCATAACCACAAGTATGCTCTCGGTCACTTCATTACCGCACGTTACTGGCATAACGTTGACCCGAACGGTATTCACTTCACCATTTCCGATACAGGCTGGGGTAAGGCTCTCTGGGGTAAACTTTACGGTCAGTG
Source organism: Ruminococcus sp. (assembly GCA_017622635.1). Lineage (GTDB taxonomy): Bacteria > Bacillota > Clostridia > Oscillospirales > Ruminococcaceae > Ruminococcus. Next base: position 14,974 of record JAGAQS010000071.1, read on the forward strand.
GATGAGCGAAACCTGTGTTTTCG
>JAGAQS010000072.1 GCA_017622635.1 Ruminococcus sp.
GCAATTTTAATATCAGAAATATCAGAACCGGAAGAAACAAAAGTAATTTTATCCGATTCAAAAACAAGTCTTTCCAATACAGGACTGACAATAAAATCAGTATCCACAATAATGAAACGGAAATCAAATTTTGTACGGATTAAATTCAGCAAAACACTGACAGCCGCAGCACTCAGTGAAGTACTCTCCATAATATTTACAAAACCTTTAATATATGAGATATTTTCACAGTCCTGTTTTTTGTCTTTCTGTATAACCTCTTTAAGAAGCTGATGAAGTGCCGCCTCTGAATATTTTGTTTTAAGAAGTGATATTATATCGGTAATACCTTTTCTGCTATCACCGGAAAAAAAGATTGAATCAGACGGTCTCTGTTCAAGATTAATATAAAGAACCTGATATTCTTCCGCAAGAGAAATTGCACAGGCAGCCGCCATTGTAGAACTTCCCGCACCACCATGAACAGGTAAAAATGTGATTACTTCTGTTTGCTTATTTGAATTATTACCACTGTCAACCTGCTTAATTATACGATTTTTCTTTTTTTCATATAAAGTACATATTTTTGAATAAAGAACTGAAACCCCCGAATATTTAAAAACAGTATCTTTATCGTTGATTATTTCATGTGTTTCAGAAAAATATGCGAAAGCCGCATCACCTATAATATTTATATCATCTTCTGAAATATTATCAAATGTACTGTCAAATAAAACAACATCATATTTTTCTTTTTGAAATAATGCAGAAACTGCTTCATAACTGTCACACAGCGTAATCTGAACATCTGAATATTTTTTATCCAAATAATATTTGAAACGCTGAGAATAATCCGTATCTTTATCCAACAATAAAATTTTCATTTAGCAACCCCTTTTCATTGTCTGATTTTCTAAAAAATACCGCATAAAATAATCGGAAATGTTTTTATTGTATTATAAAAAAGCATTTTAATACTATCATATTAATTATAACACATTCAAAAAAAAGCCACAACAGCCAGACCACTTTTTTTTTTTTTTTAACTAAAAATCTGCATTTTTACCAATTATATCATACGTATTTTGTAAAATCTGCAAATATTTTTCAACTTATATGCCATTCCGCATGACTGCCCAAGTCGTCACGTTTTACAACAAGCTGACTGTCAATCTCCTGTTTCATTTCGGTAACGTGCGAAATAACACCTATAAGTCTGTCACTTTCTGCCATTTCCTTGAGAACTTTTACAGCCTGATTTCTTGAATTGTCGTCAAGAGAACCGAAACCCTCATCAATAAACATCATGTCAAGATTTACGGAAGAAGAATTTATCTGAATCTGTTCAGCCATACCGAGTGCAAGGGAGAGTGCAGCCATAAACGACTCACCGCCCGACAAGGTACTTACTTCACGTTCCTTGCCCGTAACCGACGAATACACCATTAAATCAAGTCCCCTGTTCCTGCCCTGACCTGCTCTTTCGTCCTCTGTTATACGCAATTCAAACTCTCCTGCCGACATATAGCGAAAATGAACATTTGTTCCGTCAAGAATCCTCTGTAAATAATATCTCTGGACGAAAGTTTCTATATCCATACGTGAACCGCTTACTTTTCCTGAAAGACGGTTATAAAGACTGTAAACAACCGAATATTCTTTCATAAGGTTGTTATATGTGTTGACATTATTTTTAAGTACACCGTATGCACCCGAATTTGTTTTGTGAATCTGCCTGTATTTTTCAAGTGTATTCTGTGCCTCTGAAAGACGTATTTCCGCATTGTTGTTTGCCTGTTCAAGCATTTCAATATCGGGCATTTTCTGATTTCCGACAGTCTTTTTTAAAGTATTGTACGTACCCTCCGCAGACGATTTTTTTATTATGTATGCGTCTATTTGTCTTTTAAGTGTATCTGAGTACGATTTTTCATAAGCGGAAACAATATTCTTCCACTCCGATTCTGTAAGGCTGTTATCTTCAATACTTTTAATATAATCTGTCCTGAACTGTTCACACCTGCACTTCAAATCAGGCAGTTCACCCGTATACTTTTCAATAAGAGTCTGTGAATTGTCTTTCTGCTGTTTTGCTGTTTCAAGCCTTTTTTCAGTGTCCATATATATTTTTACTTTTTCGTTCTTCACTGTTTCCGCCGACTTCAAAGCATTTTTCGCTTCGTCTGCCGTACTGTAATGTACCGACTGCCTGAGTTCCTGCAAAACCGCTTCACTTGCTGACACTTCCGACTTTATTTCCGAAACACTTCCGAACACCTGTTCAATTTCCACATTAAGATTTTTCTTTGTCTCTGCCGAATCTTTGAGAACCTGCTCAGCCTTTCTGAAAGTATCGGCATTTTTCTTTAATATTTCGCCCTCTGATTTTACAGTGTACTGCCATTCCGCAACAATCTTTTCAGCCTGACCGATTGTCATATTTTCGGGAATATCGGGAATTGTCTTTTTCATACGCACACTGAGTTTTTCAAGAATCTCAACTAAATTATTTTCACTTTCCTTTAAAAGTTCACCGTCTGAACCTGCTTTACCTGATTTGTCCTGCTGAATTTTCTGAAGTTTCGTCACTTCTTCCGCAAGTGAATCAATAATTTCACGTGTAAGATTCTGATTTACGTCTGAAAGTCTGCACGGTTTCGGGTGTACACGTGAGCCACAAACGGGGCAGGGTTCACCGTCCTTTAACTTTTCCCTTGCGATAAATCCAGCCTGTGCATCAAGAAAAGTGGTCTGTTTGTCTGTATATTCCGTATTTTTTTCAATATAGTCCCGACGTGCCTTAATATAATCCTGCTGTGCCTTTTCTGCCTTTTTCCTTTGTGACACAACATCTTTTTCAGCCTTTGAAACTGAAAAAATATCTTCCCTGATTCTTTCGGTCTCGTCACTTTTAACCTGCCACAAAATTAACTGTTGTTCTGCGTCTGAAAACTTTTCAGTTATATTTTTACATTCCTTTTCCTGTGAATCAAGTGCGGACAATTTTTTCTGTAAAGACGATAACTGCTTTTCGGCTTTTTTCAGACTGTCTTTTTTACCTGATATAACTTTTTCGGTCTGTTCCGCCTTTTTGAAAACATCAAGATTCTTGCTTACACGTTCCGACACCTGTGCGAACGTCTGCAATGCCTCATCTTTCAGACTGCGTGCCTCTTGGGGTGCCTCTGTGAGTGCCCTCCAGGTCGACGACGCCCGCCTTACC
>JAGAQS010000073.1 GCA_017622635.1 Ruminococcus sp.
CCCGTGCCTGAAACTCCGCCTGAACCCGTTCAGCCCGTGGTGACGGAATCAAACTATGTACTTAATACAAGCACCATGAAAGCACACACGCCTAATTGCCGTGACGTTGATAAGATAGCACCCGAAAACCGTCAGGACTATTACGGAACAGTTGAAGATGTTCAGGCAATGGGTTATGATTCATGTGGACATTGTAATCCATGGTAATAAGTAAAAAAGACCGTTCAGTTATGAACGGTTTTTTGTTGTGCGATACTTGACAAATAACGTCGGATAATGTATAATTGACAGTATGTAAATAATTTCAAAGGGGATTCGGCTGAAAAAAACTGTCCCCTTTTTTTATGATGAGGAGATTTTTTATTTATGAACGGAAACTGTCATTTTATATTCGGTGCATCTGTGGGAACAGCTCTCGCTTTAAATATGGATAAACTTGAAACCGCTTTACCGCATATAAGCAATACCCCCGAAACTGCCACGCTTTTTATCCTCGGTGGACTTATGGGCGGAATTTTTCCCGATATCGACAACCCGACAAGCTATATCGGAAAACTTACTGTCCCCGTAAGTTCTGTGATAGGAAAATTCGGTGAAATAGCAGGAAAAACAGGTCCTATGCACAGAGGAATCCTGCATGAACCGGTTGTATATCTTATAGGACTTATATTGTCGTATCTTTACTGCCCGTCACTTGTGGGACTGTTTGTGGGTTGTCTGTCACATCTGTATCTTGATATGTTCACACCTGCGGGAATACCGTTTTTCTTCGGTGTAAAGCATTTCCGACTTGCAAAAATCACAAGCGGAAGTACGCAGAGTGTTGCGTTCACATGGCTGAATGTTCTGGCGTGTATATTTATAGGGCTTGTGATATAGTCTTTTCCATTACGAAATTTGTCAGCGAAATACCGTTCCTGATAACCTTCTGTTCTTTTACGGTTATATAACCTCTTTTCAGAAAAAAGGGTTTTGCCGTAATTGACGCATGAACGGTTATTCTGTCCGAAACAACGGATTTTTCAAGTACGTCACAGATTTGTGAAGCGATATTCTGACGCTGAAAATCCTTGTGAATATAAAGCCTGTCGAGATAACCCGTACTGTCAATATCACCAAATCCGCATATTGTATTGTTTTTTTCCGAAACAACCGTATAATGTTCTGAAAGTGATTTATTCCATACGTCAGGGTTTTCGTTACCCGTTGCCCATACGTCAAGCTGTTCGGGGGAGTAGTCGGCAGAGTTTATTGTATGTACAGTCTGATAAAAAAGTTTAATAATTTCTTCACAGTCGGACGGTCTGTATTTTCTTAAAGTCATATGTCAACCACCTGCATGAAGTTCACGGGAATGTTTTTGGTAAGCCATACGCCGTTTTCAGAAAGATAAAATACATATCCGTGTCTGTGCATTTCACCTGCGAAAATTTTGTAGACAACGGGTTTGCCGTGTCGCTGTCCGACTTTGCGGGCGGTTGCGGTATCACTTGATAGATGTACATAAAGTCTGCTCTTTGCTTTGAGTCCCTCCGAGTTTATCGACGGGACATACTTTTCACCCGTGCCGTGCCACAGTATTTCGGGCGGTATACACTCTTTCAGTTCAACGTCAACATTTATTGAATGGCCCTGATTTGCTCTTATTTTAGACTTGTCCGCATTGAAA
>JAGAQS010000074.1 GCA_017622635.1 Ruminococcus sp.
CCGAATATTTTTACTCCTGCTCCTGCAAGTTTAACTGCACTTTCCGCAAATTCTTCAGGATTTACATTGAAAAGATTTGTCACAGGGTCAGGCAGTCCGGCGTTAGGCTTTGCGATAACTGGAAGTGACGTAAGTGAACATATTTTATTGAGTACGGGGAAAAGTTCGTCAGGACCGAGCGAACAGTTTACACCCAGAGCGTCAGCACCGAGTCCCTCAATAACGGCAGTCATACATTCGGGCGAAACACCCGTGAAAGTACGCATATTTTCTTCAAAAGTCATTGTAACAAGTACGGGCTTGTCGGAATTTTCCTTGACGGCAAGAAGTGCGGATTTTACTTCATATAAGTCCGTCATTGTTTCAATAACAATAACGTCTGCGTCATTTCCCGCAATGACTATTTCCTTGTATATTTCATATGCGTTCTCAAATTTCAGAGTTCCCGACGGTTCAAGAAGCTGACCTACAGGGCCTATATCAAGGGCAACAAGTTTTTCCGTACCGACGGCTGAACGTGCGTTTTTTATTCCTGCACTTACCACTTCCGAAACGCTGTAGCCTGAATTTTCAAGTTTGAAACGGTTCGCACCGAAAGTGTTGGCGTATATTATGTCCGCACCTTCTTCCGCATACATACGGTGTATATTTATTATTGCTTCGGGGTTTGTTATATTCAGGAGTTCGGGAATATGTTCTGTCTGTATGCCGTGAGACTGTAACATAGTTCCCATACCGCCGTCGAGAAATACGAATTTGTTTTTTTCGAGCAGAGAATGAAATTTATAGGACATAATGTTTCCTCCTGATTATTCGTTTCTGAAAGTTCCGAGACAACGGAAAAATTCCATATTTTCGGAAAGGTCGTTCATAAGAGCCTTTACACTCGGGTCTGTGAGTTTTCCGCTGAAATCAAGATAAAACATTACATCAAAACTTCCGTCACGTATCGGGCGGTTTTCGATTCTTATAATATTCGTACCGTTTACATAGAATTTCGTAAGCAGACGGTGCAGACTTCCTTCTGTATGGGGAATCTGAACCATTATGGAAATTGTGTCATCTTCGGGGGATACCTGTAAATCTTTTGATATGCATACAAACTGCGTGCGGTTTACGGAACAGTCTGCGATATTTTCGGCAAGTATTTCAAGTCCGAGACATTCGGCACAATCCGCTGAACATATTGAAGCAATATTTTCACTGCTGTTTCTGACCATTTCGGCAGCCGTTGCGGTATTGCTGTAGGGTGATGTTTCAAGACCGTTTTCGGTGAGGAAAACACTGCATTGTGCGAGTGCCTGAGGGTGAGAATATACGCATTTTATATCTGACATTGCAGTACCTTTTTTTACGGCAAGGCAGTGATTTATTTCTACACATACCTGTTTTACAACGTATACACTGTATTTTGCCATGAGGTCATACGCACTGTCAATCATTCCTGCCGTTGAATTTTTCAGAGGAATAACACCGTATTCCACTTCACCCGACTGTACTGCCCTGAAAACGTCCTCAAAAGAATTATAGAAAACAGGTTTTTTGTTTCCGAAAATCATTTTTGCAGCTGTTTCGGAGTTTGCTCCTGAAGTACCCTGACAGCCTATTTTAACGGCGTTTTCAAAATCGGGGACACTGAAATTACAGTCATTTTTATCTGAGAGAAGTTTTCTGTTCTGCAAGAGCTTGCTTATATCCATTATTGTGGTGAAAAGTGCGGAAGTACCGTTTTCAAGAGTTTTGTCATTAGTGAGTGCCTTTATTCTGTCAATTACCTGTTTTTCACGTCCTCCCTGAAAAACGGGCATATTGTTTTGTTTTTTGTATTCCGCAACGCCTTTGCAGAGTTCCATTCTTTTCATAAAGAGCGAAAGTATTTCCTTGTCGGTATCGTCTATTTTGTCACGAAGATGCTGTAAATCCATGTTTTTTAACCTCCATAAATCAACTGTGGTAACACATCATACATTATAGCAGATTTTTTTGTAAAAATCAATAAAAAAGAAATAAATATATTGCAAACAGTCTTGTTTGTGTGGTATAATTATAAGACACGGTTAAAGAATAAAATACAATAAAGGAAATAATGTGGAAAAAATAAGAATACTGGGAATAGATCCCGGATATGCAATAGTAGGTTTCGGCATACTTGATTATGACGGAATAAATTTCAGACCGATAGAATACGGAGCAGTGACGACAGAGGCAGGAACTTTATTTACAGAGCGTCTCAGGGCTATTCATGAAGATATAGAATTTATACTTGACAAATTCAGACCCGACTGCATGGCAGTTGAAAAACTTTATTTTACAACAAACCAGAAAACAGCCATTGATGTGGCACAGGC
>JAGAQS010000075.1 GCA_017622635.1 Ruminococcus sp.
AAGCATTCGGATGGGATATCTGATATAGTCAGAATACTTTTTAACAAGACCTGATATACGGTATTCTTCTAAGAATTCATCATAATTTTCATCTTCTGTGCTTTCTTTTAAGTAAAGAGTAATAACCGTACCTGTTTTATCCTTTTCTGTTTCTTTTACAGTATAACCGTCAGCACCGCTTGCAACAGCCCTGTCAACGGTTTCCTTGTCGTCGAAAGTAGTAAGTACAAGTACTTTTATATTTTTTAAATTGTCCTTTATTTTCCTTGTGCCGTAACTGCCGTCAAAGTCGGGCATTCTCATATCCATAAGAACAACATCGGGCTTCATACGGACGCACATTTCATAAACTTCCCTGCCGTTGCCCGCCTCCCCGACAACTTCTATTTCACTGTCCTGTGAAAGAACGGCTTTAATTCCTGTCCTTAATATCTGAATGTCGTCAGCTATAATGACTTTTATCATAATTTTTCACTCCCTTTCAGACGGTATTTTCATAATCACCGAAAAACCGTCTCCGTAAACAGACGAGAATTTCACACTTCCGCCGAGTTTTTCAGTACGTTCACGTATTCCACGCAGACCGTTGCTTTCGGTTATACTCTCACAGCCTTTTCCGTTGTCGAGGATATATATTTCAAGACGTTCGTCAAGAAATTTCACTATTATATCAATTCTTGACGCTCCCGAATAACGCATTGCATTTGTAATTATTTCACGACAGTTACTGTATACTTCCCTTATACAGAAATCATATTTTCCGTCGTCAATGCCCTGTACACAAAATTCAACCTCAATGTTTCTAAGTGCGTTTACAACATTCTTTATTGCCTGTGTTACAGATGTCATGAAAGAATCTTCACGCAGATTGTTTATTGAACATCTTAACTGAGTCAATCCGCTTCTTGAAAGACCGTCTATTTCAGAAATGTAACCAAGCATATTTTTTATATCGGGGTTTTCCTTTTCTGCCTCAACGGCGAGTATTTTTGAAATCGAACTTATCATTGTGAACGTATGACCTGCTGAATCGTGGATTTCCTGAGCTATTCTGTTACGTTCCTGTTCAATGCCGAGTTTCTTTTCGGCTGATGCAAGTTCGTGATATTCAGTCACGTCACTGACAGTTATAATTTCAGCAACGTCCGCACCCGAATTGTTTTTACAGAAAGACCGTCTGAAATTCAGGTATCTTTCATTAAAATTCACACCACAAAAATTGTCCTTAAATTTTATTCCCACGGATTCCGCAAAATTTTCAATTGTGGGATATTCTTCCGTATTTATAATATTTTCCGCATACCTGTTTTTGTAAGAAATATTACCGTTCATATCGGAAATTATAACACCTGTTTCCATGTTGTCGGCAACGTCCCTCATTGCGATACTGTTTATATTGAGAAGTCCGTATTTTCCGAGTGCGATAAGTATCATTATACTTGAAAAGGCAAAGAAAAGCGGAGTCAGTTCTATTCCGAAATCAAGAACTTTCGTTACCGTGAGAGTGTTGACGGCAAGCGGTACGGCAGTTGAAAGTGTGAGAAGAACGGTCTGTTTTGTAACATGATTATACTGTCTTGCGTGCTTTATGCACATCATTGTAATACCCGATATTATACATATATAATAAATCACCTGATATACATAAAAAAGAACGGCATACTCTATACAGTCCATATCAAAAACGGAATAATAAAGATGATGCAGAGGATTTGTAAGAATAAGAAGTATCGCAGTAAAAGGCAGTACTGAAAATACTTTCATAAGTTTTCCGAAACCCGATTTAAGTTCAACATATTCAGCCGAAAACATAAACCAGAACG
>JAGAQS010000076.1 GCA_017622635.1 Ruminococcus sp.
GGTGCAAACGGAAACGCCTACACTTCTTTTGACAGGACGTGTTATCTGTTCAGTTGTTCAAAGAATTATCAGGAGTCACTGAAAATACTTCTTGACTTTGTACAGAAACCGTATTTCACAAAGGCAAGTGTTGACAAGGAACAGGGGATTATAGGTCAGGAAATTCAAATGACCAATGATAACCCCGAATGGAGAGTATTTTTCAATATGCTCCGCTGTATGTATCACAATCACCCCGTAAAAATCGACATTGCGGGAACTATTGAAAGTATAGCACAGATTGATGCGGACTTGCTTTACAAGTGTTACAATACATTCTATAACCTCAATAATATGGTTCTTTCGATTGCGGGAAACATAAAGACTGACGAAGTACTTGCAATATGTGACGAATATCTTAAAGAGTGCGAGGACAAGGGTCTTGAAACGGTTTTCCCCGACGAACCCGACAGTATAGTACAGTCTGAAATATACGAAACACAGCCTGTCGGTACACCTGTTTTCCATATAGGCTATAAGTGCAGACCCTGTGACAGTCAGGAAAGACTGACAAAAAATATAGCACTCAATATAGCATCATCTCTTATTACGGACGCATCTTCCGATATGTACCAGAGACTTCTCAGGGAAAAAGTTATAAATTCAAGTTTCGGTGCTGAGGTTTTCTGTGGTGACGGATATTTTTCCGTTATTTTTGCAGGTGAGTCAAACGACCCGAAAAAAGTAAGGGACTCTGTTGTTGCGGAAGTTGAACGTATGCTTAAAGAGGGTATAAACGAAAAAGATTTCCAGAGAATCAAAAAGTCAATGTACGGTTCACTTATACGTCAGCTTAACAACGTTGAAGCGGTTGCAAGTATGATGCTCGGTGCATATATGGCGGAAGTTTCACCATATGATATAATAGACACCGTTTCGGAAATGACAAGTGATACTGTACTTGAATATATACGCAGTGAACTTGACAGTAATAAGCTTGTGATGTCGGTTGTTGAGGGAGCAGAAAATGAATGAAGTTCAGGCTATAACTGACCCTTTTGAAATACAGTTCCCACGTCTCGGTTGGACTTTTCATATAAATCCGACGGCTTTTACAATATTCGGAATAGAAATACAGTGGTACGGTCTTATAATAACGTGCGGGCTTGTACTTGCACTTATTTACGTTATGCCCAAAATGAAACGTTTCGGACTTGACGGCGAAAGGGCTTTAGATGCAATAATAGGCGGTGTTCTCGGTGGAATAGTGGGGGCAAGAGCCTATTATGTAATACTGAACTGGGACAGTTACAAAGGCGATTTCAAGGCGATTATCAACACGAGAAACGGTGGTCTTGCAATTTACGGCGGTATAATAGGTGCGGTAATAGTCGGGCTTATTATGTGTAAGATAAGGAAAGTAAAATTTCTGCCAATGCTTGACATAACTGTACTTGGTTTCCTGATAGGTCAGGGCATAGGACGATGGGGAAATTTTGTAAATCAGGAGGCTTTCGGTACTAATACGGGAAATATTTTCGGTATGACAGGCGGTACAATTCAGGACACTATTTTCCGCAATACGACTTATGCCGACGGCAGTATGTTGAATCTTGACATTGACTACCTGCAACCCGTTCACCCGTGTTTTTTATATGAGTCTTTGTGGTGTCTGCTTGGATTTCTTCTTATATCGACGTATTCAAAACACCGTAAGTATGACGGACAGATTCTTCTTATGTACATGGCATGGTACGGTGCGGAAAGATTTGTCGTTGAGGGACTGCGTACAGACAGTCTTATGGCAGGAAATATAAGATTTTCACAGATGCTTTCCATTATAATATGTACTGTATCAATAATAATACAGATTATAATGTTTTTCAGGGTAAAGCGTGACCCTGAAAAATATGTCCTTTACTGCAATACGGAAGAATCGAGGAATCTTCTTGAGCAGGCAAAACGTCTCAGACAAGGTGACGACAGTGATGACGGCAGTGAAGAATATGACGAAATAATTGATGACAACAGTGATGAAAATACATCACAAAAAAACATTCAGGAGGAAAATGAAAATGGCACAGATTATTAACGGAAAAGAAGTTTCTGCTGCTGTAAAGGCAGAGGTAGCCGCTGAAACAGCAAAACTCAGAGAGGAAAAGGGTCTCAAAGTCGGACTTGCCGTTGTAATTGTCGGCAACAATCAGGCTTCACGTGTTTATGTCAACAACAAGAAAAAGGCTTGCGAAGAAGTGGGATTCCAGTCTTTTGAGTACGCTCTCGACGAAAACACAACTCAGGAACAGTTACTTGACCTTGTGAACGTTCTCAACCGTGACGACCGTGTAAACGGTATACTTGTACAGCTTCCGCTTCCGTCGCACATTGACGAAACGGCAGTTATCAATGCAATTTCACCTGCTAAGGACGTTGACGCATTCCACCCCGTAAATGTCGGACATATCATGATAGGAAACTATTCTTTTCTGCCCTGTACCCCTGCCGGAGTTATGCGACTTATCGAAAGTACAGGCACTGACATAACGGGCAAACAGTGTGTTGTAATCGGCAGAAGTAACATTGTCGGCAAACCGCAGGCTATGCTTCTTCTTCAGAAAAACGGTACTGTCACAATATGTCACTCAAAGACAAAGAATCTCAAGGAAATATGTCTCGGTGCTGATATTCTTGTTGTCGCAATCGGACGTGCAAAATTTGTTACGGGTGATATGATTAAGGAAGGTGCGGTTGTAATCGACGTAGGCATGAACCGTGACGAAAACGGAAAACTCTGCGGTGATGTTGACTTTGAATCCGCCGAAAAGAAAGCCTCCTACATAACTCCCGTTCCGGGCGGTGTAGGACCTATGACTATTTCAATGCTTATGAAAAATACTCTCACTGCCGCAAAACAGCAGGCAGGAATTGAATAATAATTTGTCTGTAATCTGTCGTTTTTTACGGCAGATTATTTTTTTGTATTTTTTATGAAATTTCCAATTATTACAAATTGGTACAAAATATGAAAGCTATTGACTTTTTTTTGATTGTCGTGTAGAATAATAATATGCGGTTATATTTTCAGCCGTTTATATAAATATTTCAGAACAAAAGAAAAAAACAAAGGGTGGTAAAATGGTATTCAGCAGTCTTGAATTTTTATTTATATTCCTACCTGCATTTATGTTGCTTTATGGGTTTGTCACTCCTGCATACAAAAATGCAGTTATTTTTGTGGGCAGTGTTGTTTTTTACAGTATGGGCGTGAAAAGTCCTGTCTATATAGTACTTTTTCTGCTTACCA
>JAGAQS010000077.1 GCA_017622635.1 Ruminococcus sp.
GATATGTACTCTGGTCTATATTACCTATAGCAACATTGAACATATAAGTAAAAAGAAGCATGAACAGTGCCGTTATAGTATACGCAAACGGCGTATAAAAGAACGACTGGAGTTCTTTTTTATATATGGGAAACATTAATCGTTTTCCTCCTTTTCGTCTGATTCGGTTTTTTCGGGTGTTATTTCGTCAACCAGTTCCATAAGACCGCCTTTTTTTGCAGGACGGTTTATAAGTTCTATGAATACGTTTTCAAGATTCGGTTTGTCGGTATAGATTTCTTCTATGTCAACTTTATTGTTAAGAAGTTCCGACATTACAGAACGGCGTATTTCTTCCGCATCACCGTCAAGCTGTGCCGTGAAACTGAAAACATTTCCGCCCTCGTCATCTATTGCGGTGATTTCCTTTATACCGTCGGTCATTTCGATAATTGAAGCGGCTTTTGTCTTTGAACCCTTTACCTTGATATGAAGTATAAGTGAAGTGCCGTAAGTTTTTTCAAGATTTTCAATAGTGTCAATTGCCCTTATGTCACCCTTGTTTATTATTACAACCCTGTCGCACACTTCGCTTACTTCACTCAGAATGTGTGAACTGAAAATTACTGAATGATGTTTTTTAAGGTCACGTATAATATTTCTTACTTCGATTACTTGTTCGGGGTCAAGACCAACCGTTGGTTCGTCGAGGATTACAAATTCGGGACTTCCCATTATAGCCTGTGCAAAACCCACACGTCTCTTATAACCGCCTGAAAGGTTCTTTATAAGTTTGTCCTTAACGTCCGTAATTTTCAGAAGTTCCATAACATGCTGGATTTCTTCTTTTCTTTTTGCACGTGGGATTCTTTTTAATCCTGCACAGAAAGACATATATTCTTTTACCCTCATATCAGGATATACTGGAGGGTCTTGTGGAAGATAGCCGATTTTTTTCTTTGCCTTTACGGGTTCTTTGGAAATATCCGTTCCGCAGATAGTAACCGTACCGCCTGACATCGGAAGATATCCTGCTACCATGTTCATTGTGGTTGATTTTCCCGCACCGTTAGGACCGAGAAAACCAAGAATCTCATTATCGTTTATTGTAAAACTGATATTGTTTACAGCCCTGTTGTTGCCGTAAAATTTTGTAAGATTTTCAATATTAATCATGAGTTTCTCCTTTCGTCTGTAATTATTTTTATGCCGCAGCAATATACAGTAAAATTATAAAAATTTGCGTCAATATATTATTGCAGAAAAATGTGTATGTAATATTAATATAATATGAATAAAATGTTAATTCAGATAAAACGTCACAGGTAAAATAATTTTGAATAGTAAATTTACCAATAAATAATATAACATACCTGTGTAGAATATGTGAAAGATTATTGTGAGAAAGATGAATTTGATTATATCATTTTAAAATATAATATTTGTTCACAATTTACTAATAAATGCGGAAATGCTTTCTTTTGGCTGATAGACAAAGTGTACAAAAAAAAGGTCGGTATTGTGTGCATTGCAACAAAAAATTGATTTTGAAAAAATGAAAATCCGCTAAACTGTTGACATGGAGTAAAATGTGGAATATAATTAATTTGAAAATAGTTTGAGGGTTGCGTGCCGATGCTGTGAAATCGGTATGCAGTGTACGAAGTATTTTCGTATGCAATTTCTTTCCGGCACTACGGAAAGAATATTTATTATTATTCCAAAATTAATTTTTATGAGAGGGGTAAAAACTTATGATAAGCAAAAAGACTAAGGCTTTAACAGCCGGTATCCTTTCTGCCGTAATGTCAGCTACTGCCATTATGCCTGCTATGTCATCAGCAGCTAATGAGTACGCTAAAGAAAACGGCGCAAACGAGTCATATGCTAAGATGTTCGCATCACTTTATGACGACGTTATGACACATGGTCAGGAAAACGGTTATCTCAGCAGCCAGAACAACGGCGGAGATTCTTTCGGTATTCCTTACCATGCAGTAGAAACTCTCTGTGTTGAAGCTCCTGACTACGGTCACGAAACAACATCAGAAGCTATGTCCTACATTGTATGGGTTGCTGCTATGCACGATATTCTTGCTAGTAAAGGTACTATTGAAGGAAGCACAGGCGACATCAAGAAGGCATGGACTACTATGGAAGCTATGATTCCTGGCTGGTCAAAGGCTTCAGGCAGAAGTGATATTCAGTACAGCTCAATCTGGAGCAGGGACAGACTCAAGGCTGATACGGCTCCTGAAAAGGATACTCCGCAGGAATATCCTACACAGAATGTAGGTCAGGACGCTGTTAACCCGCTTTACAGCATCTATAAGTCAGCATACGGTACTGACAACGGTTACTACCTCATGCACTGGCTCGCAGACGTTGATGACTGGTATGGTTTCGGTAAGAAGACACCCGGCGAGGGCAAGTTTGTATTTATCAATACTTTCCAGCGTGGTGAGCAGGAATCATGTTTTGAAACAGTTCCGCATCCGTGTCTTGAAGAACTTAAGCACGGTAATAGTCAGGACGGTATCAAGGGTATCTTTAACGGCGTAGGCAATGTTTCTGCACAGTATGCATTCACAAACGCTCCTGACGCTGAAGACCGTGCTATTCAGGCTATTTACTTTGCTAACAATTTCGGTGTTGACTGCGGAGAAATTTCAGGTCTTGCCGGTAAGATGGGTGACCAGTGCCGTAACGATATGTTTGATAAATACTATCACGCTATCGGTTGTCAGGACATTAATTCAACAGGTCAGAGCGGTAAGCTCGGTGACGAAGGCGGTCAGCACTTCCTTATGGCTTGGTATACATCATGGGGCGGTGCTCTCAATGACTACAGCTGGGCTTGGCAGATTGGTGCTTCACATTCACATCAGTTCTATCAGAACCCGCTCGCTGCTTACGCTCTTATTGATGATTCTGCTATCAACAGCGGTATGAAGGCACAGGGCGCTACAGAGGACTATAAGGAATCTCTCAAGAGACAGATTGAAATGTATCTCTGGTTACAGTCTGTTGAAGGCCCGTTCGCAGGTGGTTGTACAAACTCCTACAGAGGACGTTATGAAAAGTATCCGGACGGATATCCGACATTCTACGACATGGTTTACGTTCCTCACCCTGTATATGCTGACCCGGGTTCAAACCACTGGATTGGTAACCAGGTATGGCCTATGCAGCGTCTTGCTGAACTTTACTACTATGTAAAGACAAACGGTGAAAGTGATGCTATCAAGGGCATGACATTCGGCGGTCTCTCACTTACAAAAGCTCTTGAAAAACTTATCGAAAGATGGGTTGCATGGTTCGAGGAAAACACACACTTCGATTATACAACAGAAGATGGCACAA
>JAGAQS010000078.1 GCA_017622635.1 Ruminococcus sp.
GACCTTATAAAATGCCGTGACGGTATTAAAAAAGCTTACAAAAACGGCACTTTCCTTTTTCTCATATGCGGAGGCTATCAGCTTATGGGAAAATATTACCGTGATGCTGACGGCAACGAAATAAAAGGTTTAGGACTGTTTGATTATTTCACGGTTGCACCGTCAAGCCGTAAAAAGCGTTGTATCGGGAATATTGTATTGCAGACCGAAATCACGGGGCTGAGAGTAAAAGTTGTTGGGTTTGAAAACCACGGCGGACAGACACAGAATGTCAAAACACCTTTCGGTAATGTTCTGTACGGCAACGGAAACTGTTCAAAAAGTAAGTATGAGGGTTATTTTGAAAAGAACGTAATAGCCACTTATCTTCACGGTCCTATGCTTGCAAAGAATCCCGAAATTGCGGATTATATGATTGATTACTGTATCAACAGAAATGCCAAAGAACCTATAGTTATTAAGAAACTGAATGACAGTCTTGAAAAGGAATGTCGCAGGGTTATGCTAAGAAGGCTTATAAAAAAAGGGACTTATTAAAGTCCCTTTTCTTATTTTGATTTGATGTGTTTTTCTATCATACATACAACAGGCGTGAGAACTGATGCAACGGGAAATACAATCCAGCTTCTTCCCCAGTCGAACGTTATAAAGCTGTATGCAAGGAAACCTGCCGTTACGATTAACCAGTAACTGCCGACAATTGCACCGCCTGTATGGTGTTCTTTTGACTTCTTTTCACGTGTGAAACCGTTTTCCTCAAGCATTTTTGAAAAACCACTTTTAATTAATGATGTTCTCACAATAAGGAATACACCGACAGCTACCATTATCAGTAACAAGCCTGCTCCTATGCAGTTCAGAAAATCGTTGTCAGAAAATATTACACCTATCAGAGAGGGCGGAACAACTGAAAGTATACAAAGTGCTACACCTATAATCAAATCTCTTGTGTGCATGAGTGAGAATTTAGACTGTTTTTCCTTTAACATTCCGTCAACACCGTAAGATGTGTCTATACCGTCTTTTGTAAGATAACTGAAAGGCTTTTTATCTGTACCGGCTGAAATGAAAAGTCCGACTGCTATGGCAATCATGAAAAATATAGAAACAACTCCTAACGTACTTGAAAGTGTATCTGATAATTCGGAAAGAATAGTTGTGGGGACGGGGGACAGTATACAGAGTGCAACTCCCACAGCTATCTTGAATGCTGAATGTTCGTTGACAGCAAGAAATTTGTTAGCCTCCTCCATTGAAACACGGTGTAACGGTTTATCTTCGGTTACAGTTTCGGAAAATTCCTGAGCAGGTTTTTCAAAATCGTCCTTTAATAAGTAGTCGGTACTTACGCCGAAGATTTCCGAAAGTTTAAGTATCTTGTTTAAGTCGGGGACGGACTGTGCCCCCTCCCATTTGGAAACTGACTGACGGCTTACGTCCATTTGTTCGGCGAGTTCGTCCTGTGACATTCCTGCCTTTTTTCTGAGTTCAATAATTTTGTCTGCGAGTATCATATAAATACCTCCGTTTGAATTTTTTACTGTACTTATTCTATCATACAAGTACAGCAAAAGCAATAAACCTGACTTGTCAATTTGTCAACCGACGGTTGCTTTTTGCGATTTTTCGGGAAAATTTACGGTTGCATATGATTTTTGTCATTAAATGCGGACTTCCCCC
>JAGAQS010000079.1 GCA_017622635.1 Ruminococcus sp.
AATTATGGAGCGTTATCCGCAGGTGATGATAAATGTGAAGATAGCTTCCAAGTGGAAGGAAAACTGGAAAAACGTTGACGAGATAGAGCAGATGATCGACCTTTATCAGAAAAAGCTCGGTTCTACGGGACGTATCCTTGTAAGAGAAAGCGGCACGGAGCCTCTTGTAAGAGTGATGGTGGAGGGCAAGCGTTTTGACCTTATCAACGATATTGCCGTTAAGATCGCCGATAAAATAAAGGAATGTTGTCCCGCTGATTAACGAAAAAATAAACTGAAAAGGATGCTAAACAATGAGAATTGCCGACAGATGGCAGGATTACAGGCTTGTGGACTGTACCTGCTCGGAAAAGCTGGAGGTCTGGGGGGATATTTCCCTTATCCGTCCCGACCCGCAGATAATATGGAAAACAGACAGAAAAAATCCTTTATGGAATACGGCGGACGGTCATTATCACCGTTCAAGTTCGGGTGGTGGAAAATGGACATTCCGCAGAAAAATGCCTGATTCATGGAATATAAATTATAAAAATCTTACTTTCAATATACGTCCCACAGGTTTCAAGCATACGGGTCTTTTTCCCGAACAGGCTGTTAACTGGGACTTCATGTCCGACAAAATCAGAAATGCAGGACGTGAAATAAATGTTATAAATCTTTTTGCATATACGGGCGGTGCGACTCTTGCGTGTGCGGAGGCAGGAGCGTCCGTATGTCATGTTGACGCATCAAAAGGCATGGTACAGTGGGCAAGGGACAATGCCTCTGTTTCGGGACTGTCGGATAAACCGATACGCTGGATAGTTGACGACTGTGAAAAATTTATTGCACGTGAGATAAGACGTGGCAGACGTTATGACGCTATTATAATGGACCCTCCCAGTTACGGCAGAGGACCTTCGGGTGAAATATGGAAACTCGAAAATTCAATATATGACCTTGTAAAACTCTGTGCAGGTGTACTCTCCGACAATCCGCTTTTCTTCCTGCTCAACAGCTATACAACGGGTCTTTCGCCGTCCGTTATGGGTTATATTCTCGGTACTGTTCTTACTGAAAAATTCGGCGGAAGTGTTTCATTCGACGAAATAGGTCTGCCTGTACAGTCAACGGGAATGACACTGCCATGTGGTTCAACTGCTATATGGCAGAGGTGATTTTATGTCAGATATGATAAACGGTCTTGTCGGTAACTTCGTTGAAATCTACAATTTGCAGGAAAGATTTTTAGGCGGAGGGATAGTTCTTGAAACCGATGATAAATGGATAAAAATGCGATGTGAAGCCAATAACGGTGAATCAGTAATAAGAATTATAAAGA
Source organism: Ruminococcus sp. (assembly GCA_017622635.1). Classification (GTDB taxonomy): domain Bacteria; phylum Bacillota; class Clostridia; order Oscillospirales; family Ruminococcaceae; genus Ruminococcus. The sequence goes on from JAGAQS010000079.1 coordinate 1,322, forward strand.
TTGACATAATAGGTCGTATATCGTGCTGTGATGAGGATTATTAGAAGAATTATATATGTCGGTATATTGTTGTGTGTAATGATTTTTTTAAGCGGTTCGGAAAGAAATATGATAAAACTTCCGCACGTGGACGGAAATATACTTACACTTGATGACGTAGTAAAGTTATCTGAAAAAGGAGATAACCTGAAATGGTCTGATTTGGACGGTTATACATACTATGAAACAGGTTGCGGACTGTGTATAAATGTTTATGAAATCAACAAAAATTTTTCACTGCGTGTCGGCGGTGCAGGAACTTATAATAATGGTATGACAGCGTTTTATTTTTACCTTGAATCAGCCGACGGAGATTATATTGAAATTCGTAATGAAGATGTAAAAGCGTTTATAGATGAATATTCCTGACATTCTGAGAGGTATATAAATGGATAATATCATTGAAATAAGAAATCTGCATTTCCGATATGATGCAGACGGTGAAAATCCGTCGGAAGAAATTCTGAAAGGTATAGACCTTGATATAAAACAGGGTGAATTTGTGGCAATTTTAGGTCATAACGGTTCGGGAAAGTCCACGCTTGCAAAACATCTCAATGCTATACTTGTCGCCACAGAGGGCAAAGTAACTGTTGACGGTATAGACACCGCCGACGAAACACGTCTTTTTGAACTCCGACAGCGTGCGGGAATGGTTTTTCAGAATCCCGATAATCAGATAGTTTCTTCTGTAGTTGAGGAAGATGTGGCGTTTGCACTTGAAAATCTCGGTGTTCCTTATGATGAGATGAGAAAGAGAGTTGACGACGCTTTAAAAGCCGTAAATATGTATGATTACAGACTCCACTCACCGTCACAGCTTTCGGGTGGACAGAAACAACGTGTTGCTATAGCGGGAATTATTGCAATGCGTCCGAAGTGCATAATACTTGACGAACCCACCGCCATGCTTGACCCTCAGGGAAGAAAAGAAGTTCTGTCGGCAGTTCATAAAATGAACCGTGAATATGGTATAACAATAATCCTCATAACTCACTACATGGAAGAGGCAACACAGTGTGACCGTGTTGTTGTAATGGACAGCGGAAGAATTATTCTTGACGATACCCCGAAAAAAGTATTTTCACAGGTAGAACTTCTGAAGAAAACAGGTCTTGACGTTCCGCAGGTAACGGAACTTTGTTTTAAACTGAGACAGTCGGGAATTTACATTCCGTCCGAAATAATATCTGAGGAAGAATGTGTAAACGCATTATTGAAATTATTTAATTAGAGGAGTGAATATTATGAGAATCAGTAAAATTATTGCAGGTATTATGGCGTTTTGCATTATGGGAATGGCTTGTCCTGTTGTGAACGGTGTTTCGGATAAAATTACAGCGTATGCATCTTCTGAAACGGAGTATACAGAGGGAACATATGAACATCTTACATATAAAAATTACGGTGATTATATTGAGATTTCAGGCTGTGACGAATTGGCAACATATGTTATTATTCCGTCAGAGATTGACGGTGTGCCTGTTACGGGTATAGGCAACAGTGCTTTTTATTATTGTAAAGGTTTAATATCAGTAACAATTCCGGACAGCGTAACAAGTATAGGTGACTTTGCATTTGGTTCTTGTACAAGTTTAGTATCAGTAAATATTCCTGACAGTGTTAAAAGTATAGGTGAATATGCACTTTATGATACACCATGGTTTAAAGGAAAACAACAACAAAATCCGCTTGTTATTGTAAATGATATTCTGATTGACGGTTCAACCTGTTCAGGTGATATTATTATCCCTGACGGCATAACAAGTATAAGTGATTTTGCATTTAGTGGTTGTACAGAATTAACATCAATAATAATTCCTGACAGCATAGAAAGTATAGGCATTGGTGTATTTAGTGAGTGTACAAGATTAATATCAGTAACAATTCCTGACAGTGTTGCAATTATTGATGAGATGGCATTCAGTGAGTGTACAAGCTTAATATCAATAACAATTCCCGACAGTGTTGCAACTATTGGCATTACAGCATTTTTTGGTTGTAAAAATTTAGAATCGATAACAATACCAAACAATGTAATAAGTATTGATAGCGGTGCATTTTGTCATTGTGAAAATTTAACATCAATAACGATTTTAAGTCCTGATTGTGAAATTGCTGATGATAAATCCACAATTTCGAATGGCTGGGACAGAAATAATAATAATTATTTTAATGGTACTATATATGGCTACGCAAACTCCACTGCACAGGCATACGCTGAAAAATACGGTTATAAATTTGTAGCATTGGGACAGGAAGAAACACCCACGGGTGATATAAATGGCGACGGAGAATTTAACATAGCTGATGCAGTAATGTTAAATAAATATCTGTTGGGCGGTTCATGTGAAGAGCTTTCAGAGTGGCAGAACGCAGATTTGTGTGCAGACGGCAAACTTGATTCGTTTGACCTTTGCATGATGAAAAAGAAACTTGTTGAAGATTTGGTATAAAAAAGGAGCGATATCAATTGGCAGTCCTTAAAACAGAAGAACTTACCTACGTATACAGCGAGGGTACACCATTTGAAAAAACGGCAGTTGACCATGTGAACCTTGAAATAAACGAGGGGGAAATGGTCGGTGTAATAGGTCACACAGGTTCAGGAAAGTCCACGCTTATACAGCACTTTAACGGACTTCTCAAACCAACGGGCGGGCGTGTTCTGCTTGACGGCGTGGATATATGGGCGGACAAGACAAAAATCCGTGATGTACGTTTTCAGGTCGG
>JAGAQS010000080.1 GCA_017622635.1 Ruminococcus sp.
TCCAATAATGCCCAAGCTTCGTCGGATATATCGTGTCTGTGCTGATAATCTATCGACATAATAAACGTTCCTTTTCGCATTTGCTATGTCTATTATAGCACATCTCACTTATTATGTCAATCTCGTGTAGACACTATCTAATATTTCTGATAATCTTGATATTCAGCAAGAAACTTGAAAATTGAATAGTTAGCCACGTTGTAGATTATTGTAAACTGACTGTGCATTGAAAACCTCTGGGAACAAAATTCAGAGTGGTACTGCTCGGCTTTTATGAATATGGCTTCCGCCGAATAGAGAACGAAAGGCGGTCGGGTGCGACTCCCGATATAAAGTTTCATGTTTCAAAACATGGTAAGACGTGCAGGAAAAACTTAAAAAATATCGGCAGGACTACGGTTCTGCCGTGTGATAACGTTTCCGGAAGTGCGTGAACTTACGGAAATGACCAATAATTATGATATAAGGAGGTAAAAACCAATGATAAACGAGGAAACTTCAAAAACCAAACGTAAGTCAAAAGATAGTGTTTTTGTAAATCTTTTTGAAAATGCAGAAAATGTTCTGCGTTTGTATAAAGAACTGCATCCGGAAGATACACAGGTAACTGTTGAGGATATTCAGATACAGACAATAAAATCAGTACTTGTGAATACATTATATAATGACCTCGGATTTATTGTTAAAGACAGGTTTGTTATGCTTGTGGAAGCACAGAGTGCATGGAATCCGAATATGCCACTCAGAATGCTGTTTTATCTTGCAGAAACGTATCGTCGTTACTTGTCAGATACCGTACAGAGTGAGCATTCTTCGACAAAGGTAAAAATTCCTAAGCCAGAACTGTATGTAGTGTACAGTGGTGAACAGAACTGTCCGGAAACAGTATCATTCAGTGAAAACTTTTTTGACGGAGATTCTCCGGTTGAACTGAAAGTCAAGGTGCTGAATGAAGTCGATGTGACTATTTATGGTCAATATATCGGATTTTGTAAAGTATTCAATGAACAACGGAAAATTTATCAGGACAGCATAATGTGTGCCAAAGAGACAATTCGTATCTGTATAGAAAAAGGTTATCTTGTTTCATATCTTCGTGAGCATGAAAAGGAGGTTGTGGATATGATGTCAGAATTATTTGATGAAGAATATCAGCGTGCAGCTTATAATCGTGCAAGTCAGAAAGACGCAATTGAAAAAGGAAGAGCTGAGGGTAAAGCAGAAGAACGCAGAGAATTAGCTGAAAAAATGAGGGCAGATGGAGTAGACGAGGAGTTTATCAAAAAATATATTGGCAACTGAAGCTGAATTTTCTTTTTCAGACAAGTAGATAAACTTAAAAAGGCAGTATTTCGGTACTGCCTTTGATAACGTTCCGAAGGTGCATGAGCCGGAAGAACGAACCATATATTAATCAGCATTACATGAAAGGGAGGCGTATTATGGAGAGCGACTTTAGCCGATTTAGCAAGTTGAGGGACATTCGTGAAGTTGAGATTTCACAGGAATTGTGTCCGGCTGAAAAGAAAAAAGAGTACATCA
>JAGAQS010000081.1 GCA_017622635.1 Ruminococcus sp.
AGAAATTCAATCAGAACAATCACCCGTTCCTCGGTCATGCAAACAAGGAGTTTGCATTTGCACATAATGGCGTTCTGTACAACGATAAGGAACTCCGCAGGACAAACAATCTGCCCTATACCAATATAGAAACCGACAGCTATGTTGCAGTACAGCTTATTGAACAGCAGGGAAAACTTGATTTTGAAAGTCTGAAAAACATGGCTAAAACTGTACAGGGCAACTTTACTTTCACTGTGCTTGACGAGGAAAACTCGCTTTACATAATCAAAGGCAGTAATCCTATGTTCCTGATTCACTTTGAAGAACCGGGACTTTACGTTTATGCTTCAACAGAATCCATAATGAAAAATGCACTGAAAAAAGTAGGCATGAAAAATATACCATACACAAAAATCGAAACGGTTCACGGTGATATTGTCAGGATTGACAAAAACGGTTTTCTGTCACGTTCCGAATTTGAAGTAAAAGAAAATTTCAGATACACTTCATGGTACAAGTGTTCATATGATTTCGAAGATGACTATTACACTCAGCATGAACAGTTACTTTTTGACATCTGCAACACTTTCGGCGTTGATACAGATGACATTGAACTTTTGCTTGATTACGGTTACACATGTGATGAAATCGAAGATATAATTATGGATTTCGACTTGCTCCACTCAATAATACAGAGTATCAAGTACAATGGATATGACGACTTTTTAATGGAAGTCTGACCGAACAATAACCGTCTCAGAAGTATATTTTGAGACGGTTATTTTTTTATTTTACAGTAAGGGAAACAGTTAAGTAAAAAAATTATCAGGAGGTATTCATATGTCAAATATGAAACGTGGACACAACGAGGGCAGTATCCGTCAGAGAAAAGACGGTCGCTGGGAAGTCAGGGTGACGGCAGGAATAGACTTTGAGACAGGAAAAGCAAAACGAATTTCCTATTATGCTGACACAAAAACAGAAGCCGTTAAACTTCTGCACGAGGTTGAGTACAACATTCACATCAGCGAAATGGTTGACCCTACTTCAACCAAACTCATAGACTGGCTGAGGATATGGCTTGAAACGTACATGAGGAACAGCCTGAAACAGTCAACCTACACAAGCTACAAGGGTTACATTGAAAACTATCTGGCAAAAGCCTTTCCGAATCTCAAACTCAAAGACCTGACTTCAAAAATGTTGCAGGACTTCTACAACTACAAACTCACCGTTGAAGGTCTTTCACCGAAAACAATCACAAACCTGCACCGCTGTCTACATAAGGCACTGAAACAGGCGGTACTTGAACATCATCTGAATTTCAATCCGTGCGATGCTGTGAATTTACCACGCAACGAAAAACCGCAGGTTGAAATCCTGACACGTGAGGAGCAGGAACATCTGATTTATACAAGCTACAAATTCAGATACGGAGTTTTTATCAGGCTTACCCTTGCTACAGGAATACGTCTCGGCGAACTTCTCGGCTTACGCTAGGAAGATATTGATGTAAGAAAAAATATGCTGAATATCCGACGTACCCTGAACCGTCTGCCCAAAGTCGATTATAACGGCATTGGCGATTCAACAGAAATAGTTATCCAAGAGCCGAAAACTAAAAATTCAGTACGTTCAATTCCGCTTATGCAGGTTATTATTAAAGAGCTTCAGCAGTGGCGAAATGTCCAGTTTGCCGACGCACGTACAGCAGGAGCAGTGTATGACGATTCAGGTTTTATTGTCACAAATCAAATTGGCGGTTACATAGAACCACGTACTTTCAAAGACTATTACGATGAAATACTTGAAGCCTCCGGATTAGGTCACTATACTTTTCACGCACTACGTCATACTTTCGCAACAAGGGCGTTGGAGCAGGGTATGGACTCGAAAACGCTGTTCACACTTCTTGGTCACTATTCAGTTTCGTTCACTCTTGATACATACACCCATATTCTTGACAGTCAGAAACATGAAGAAATGAAACTTATGGAAGTCCTGTTTTCAATGCCAACCGTTCCACAGAATCAGTTATACCCTGTTGTTGTGATACCTGCTCTAAATGGCTTTATTCTCAATGCCGTTGACTTTGATGACCTCACTGTTGAAGCTGACAATATTCAGTATGGCATAAGCTGTATTCAGTCTACAATAGTTCAGAAACTTACCAGTTGCTATCCGCCCTCACCTACTCCAACTAATGAACTTGTTTTAAATATCGGAGAATTTGTTGTTATGATTAACATATAAAAATTTAAGTGCAGCTGTTATGGCTGCACTTATTTTTTATTGCTTTATCTACATAATTATTCTATCAATTCCGATATTATAAACGTTCTGTAAATAGAATACTACATATCAGTTCTAATTTTTACAACTTTTTATTTCTTCTATGATATAATTTAGCAAAAACAAGAGCTACAATCATAATCAAGAAACAAACACCATAAAGAATGAGGTTACTTTTCAGCGATGAGGTTGTACTTGCGTTGTCATTTCCGCTGAATGACGGCATATTGTCAGGTGGTGACTGAAAATCTGATTTATCAGACTTTTCAAAGGTATTTTCTGTTGTTTCATTTTTATCATCAGATTGCTGTGATTCTGAAGTATCGGGAATCCTGTTACCAAACTGTGAGGGGTCGAAATCATCAGGTATTTGTGACGGGTCAAATCCATCAGGCATATCATCAGGGGGTGCCTGACTGTTGAAATTTTCAAGATTGTCTATAGAAAATCCGTTCATTTTATAATTTACGGCGACAGATTTGGTATTGTCAGATTCTCCGAAGTTGTCCGGTGCGGAATTGTCGGGGCTTGCACCGCTGCCAAATCCACCGCCGCCCATATTCATAGCTCCCATCACGCTTAAGTCAATATCGGAAGCATCAATCAGAGCATCTGAATTTTTCTGTTCAGACGAAGTTGACGGAATTGTGTCATTAAGCTGTCCGTCAATGGACATACTGCGAAGTTTTACAACATTGCAAAGTGTATCAACAGCAACAAGA
>JAGAQS010000082.1 GCA_017622635.1 Ruminococcus sp.
ACCCCTGCCGACATATTTCTTTGCGATTGACACGACAAGACGCAAGTTTGCCTCTGAAAGTCTTTTCTTTGCGTAGGGGTCGCCCTTGTTCATTCTCTGTGCGAGTTCTATTTCTTCTTCTGTAGTGAGGAGGGGGACACGTCCGATTTCCTTGAGATAGATTTTTACGGGGTCGTCAATTGCGATTCCCTCAGTTGAAAGAGCCATTTCCAAATCGTCGGTTATATTTGAGTCCATACCGATTTTCAGGTCTGCATCGACGTTCATATCTTCCACAATTTCGATGTTGAGGTTTTCGCAGGTGTCATAGAAAGTATTAAGCTGGTCAACGTCAAAATCAAGCTCTTCAAGAGCGTCTGTGATTTCCTTTGTTGTAAGTTTTCCTGTTGCCTTGCCCTTTTCCATAAGAGCGTCAATGGTAGTTTTTTTGTTTATCCATAGTTTATATATAAGATTAAGCCGTATAACCGGACGAAATCACTTTTTTTCTTTTATAGGGTGACGAAAATTTCATATATTTCTGATTGTGTTTTATTTCTTTAAGTATTTCCTGACGGACAAGCCATTCAGCCAGTATCGGAAAGCTGACATTTTCAGTACAGTCCGGACTTTCAACGGCTTTTCGGAAACCGTCGTTTCCGAATTCAATAAGATTACGCAAACTGTTGTCACTGTCAACATATTCTTCCGCAATCATGACAACAAAACTTTCCGCAAGCCTTTTTTTGTTGCATATCTGGTCAATATTTATATATGGGCTGATACTGCTTACCATATTTATTTTTCTTAGTTTACAGTAACGGTATATTACATCAATCTGCCTTGCATCAAATTCCGTGCGTTGAAGTACGTCGGCTATTTTTTTTACAGTAATATTACGGTTTTCGTCTGCTGAACTTTCAATAGTGTTCATAGTGAATATCGGGATTCTTACATTGTTTTTGTTGCGTTCAATTCCGGAATTTATCTCACTGCGGATATAGTTTTCAGCATATTCCGCAAAACTTATATTACCGTTGAAGCTTTCAACGGCTTTTATAAGACCGGAATTTCCGCTGTGAATCAAATCCATTAATTCCATATCATTGCTGATATACTCAACAGCAATCGCAATCACAAACCGCAGATAACCGTGTGTAAGTTTTGTACGGGTTTTCTTGTCGTCAAGATTCTGTAAGAACTGTTTTTCCGTTTCAGGAGTAAGGAGCGGAACACGTTTTATTTCGTTGAGATACATTTTTGCACGTTCGTCAATTTCCATACCCTCGGACAACTTTTCAGGGTCATAGTCTGTATAAGGACTGATTTTATTATCTTCCATATTAACTCCTGTTTATTTTTTCTTTGACGCAAAAAGTTTCTGTAAATCGTCGTTGCTGAGGTCAGCATCATTTTTACCGGAGCTGTCCGTATTTTTCAGAACTTTTGCACATTCCGAAACGACTTTCCTGTTTATTCCCTTATCACTGTAATCGGCTATTATTCCGCTTATTCTGCCCATTTCTTCGGTTGAGAATTCGTCGGCAAGAAGTGAGAGAGAAAATACACTGCCTGCTTTAATGTGTCTGAGAATAGCCATGTATACTCTCTTGTGAAAAGGTGTCACAAAAAATTCAGGTGGGATTTCCCTTTCAATATCCTGATAATCTTCGGGACGTTTAAGCAGGAAGTATATTATATTTTTTTCGGCACTTGCTTCTTTCCTGAATTTCACGGCTTCGGGGTTTATACTGTCGTTTTTTCGTGTGACTTCGGAAACGGTTGAACGCCATGCTGTCTTTTTTTCGGTATTCTGTGATTTACGCAGAATGTCATCTATATGGATTCTCAGTGTATCGGCAGAAATATCGTATTTTTTGGCTGTACGGGAAATATATACTTCACGTTCAAGTCTGTTTTCTATTCCTGCAAGTACGTATGAAACTTTTTTCAGCAGTTCCACACGTCCAGATTCTGACGAAAGGTCAAGACCGTTTTCACACTTGTCAAGCATGAAGTTTGTGGCATTGCGTGAACTTTCAAGCAACATTCGGAAACGGTCACGCCCGAATTTTTTTATATATTCGTCGGGGTCTTTAGCACCCTCCATGTGTATAACCGTTGTTTTAACGCCGACTTCCGAAAAGTGATTTATAGCTTTCTGCGAGGCGTTCTGTCCTGCACTGTCACTGTCGTACGCAATAATAACGTGTTCGGCGTAGTGACTGATGAGG
>JAGAQS010000083.1 GCA_017622635.1 Ruminococcus sp.
AAAGTCAACTGTTATGTAACGGCTTTATGTGCATATGAGCCATATATAATATATCTTTCCGACATTTTTCGGTTACATTCTGTAATCGGTAACGATATGGTAACAAAATTGTATAATTATGTAATTTCCCATAAAATAAGGCGAATATTATTGGTTTCCGTAAATATGACCCCGATTTATATTATTTATTGTTTCACTATTTTGTATCTGTTGTAATAATTCTGTAATTCTTTACAGTAATTTATTATAATTTATTTATATTCAGTTTATTTAAATTTTATATTTTATTCATGTTTTTTGTGTCATTTAACCTTATAAGCGTTATTGAGGTACTCTGTTTTTGGGCGTAAAATGGAAATGTTTCAAAAACTATTGCCATTTCGGGCTAAATATGCTATTATTAGGTCAGCCCAAAAAGGTGTCCGAAAGTTTTTTCGGGGAAAGGAATTGAGTTAATGAATAAAGTTAAAGCGGCAGCTATTGTTCTTGCAGTTATTCTTTCATGTCTGGCAGGTTTTCTCCTTATTGCATATTATGCTTTACCGAATAACAGCACAGAAAATGTGAATGATACGAACGTTTTCAGTTTTGAAAATCAGACTCTGGCAAATACCGCTCCGACCGGTTACAATGAAAACAATATCACAGCATTAAATATGAACTGCGTTACAGCAACAGAAGAAGATACTGTTGTTACAGAAGAAACAGCAACAGACGGCATTGTTGAAAGTATTTCTGATATGTCAGAAATATATACCGAATCTGCTGTCAATGCAATAGCAGAAGTAACAGAAACAACAACCGTTGTAGAAATGGCTGAAACGGTTGTCACAACAGTTGCTACAGAATCAAATGCTACAGAAACAACAGTTACAGAATCATCTTCTGAAACAACAACGACAACCACTACAACTACCACAACAACTACTACAGTTACAGAACCCGTTATTGTTACAACAACAACTGTTTTTGAAGTTCCTGAAGACTGGTTCTACGTTGAAGAACCTGTTTACGAAGAACCTGTATATACAGAACCCGAAGTAACTGATACATACGTTTCAAATACCTCATACGTTTCCGACAGCGACTTTATTCTTTTATGCAATGCAGTTGCACATGAAGCAGGTTCAGACTGGATTGACATTTACAGCAAGGCAAATGTCGTTGAAGTTATAATGAACAGAGTGAACAGCCCCCTTTATCCCAATACGATTTATGAAGTTCTTTCACAGCCCTATCAGTTTGAGGGTTCGGAATCATATGTGAATATGACTTCCTATTCATATTATGTTACTGACAGTGTAATTGCTGCCGTTAACCTCTATTTCAATGAACCGTATTCATTCATGAACGGATATTTTTCGTTCTACGGTGACGGCTATCAGAACTATTTCAGTTAATGAAAATTGTGTACATACGAATTTAAAAAAGCAGTGGTTTTTTTACCGCTGCTTTTTTATTTACGGAATAATGACAGTATATATACATATCAGTAACGGATATTGCAATAAAAGTCAGATTGTGGTATAATATTCTATATCTTAATTCTATGGAGGTGTTTTATGGATTTTTTTACTGGTATGTCCGGTCTTTTCCTCTGTGCCGTTTCAATTGCCGCACTTGATTTGTGTGTGCTTGTACTTATTCTTATATCGTACAATGAAAAGAAACACGCACAGCAGTAC
>JAGAQS010000084.1 GCA_017622635.1 Ruminococcus sp.
TGCCGTTGTTGTGGACAATGATGTAAGTGTTGTGACTGCTTCCGCTTCTGTCACGGTCACTTCTTCACTCATTGTTACCACAGGAATGGATTTTACGTCTTTTTCACGCATCATGAGAACTGCAACAGATACACTCGCCACTGCTATTACAGCGGAAAGTACCGAAATAGCTTTTATAGGATTCACTATTTATTCCTCCTCGTCAGGACCATATGGAATAAACTCCGCATCAGGATTATATTTTTCGTTTGGTTTCTGCTGATAATATATAGAGGGCCATTTTACATTTGCATTCTGGGTATTTTTATCCGTACCCGTTTTTACATCTTCACCGTCTCTCAGAAGTCTGCCCATTACTATAAGTCGTCCCCTGTCACCAAGAACCGTGTTACAGGTTGAAAGGGTAAGAAGTTTGTCACCGTACTTCACATCAACGTCATTAAGTCCGAGACTTCTCTTTTTTGCCTCATTGACAAAATTATAGAAATCTTCTTCGTCGGCAAAATCAAATTTGTTCCAACAGTCATAAGCCGTTTCGGATTCGTCGAGGGCATCAAGAATGAAGTAAGAAAAAATCTTGTAAGTATAGCACTCATAGTTTGAATTGAGGTATATAACGGGATTGTCTGTATAATAATTATAATTTCTCTGATAGTATTTAAGACTTCCGAACATTGTGTCATTAGCCATATTATGACCGTAAATAACAAGATTATCCGAATTTGGAACAATTAATTTACTGTCAGCCACTTTGTCAAAATTATTTCTGTAGTCAAGAAAAAGTTCGCCTGCTCTTGAATCGTCACCGTCAATATTCTGGTCAAGATACTTTGTATTGTCCCCCGACTGCATAACAGGGTTTGCGACGGGAGTGTTGGGAATGGTAATATAACCTATAACGTCGGAATTTCTGTCAAGAAGTTTCTTTGCACCGTCAAGAAGTGTGTATATACGTTCTTCGTCGGGTTCATAACTTGTTGCGTTGTCCTCTGTACGTTCAGGCAATGGGTACGTTTCATAAATTTCGGCGATATCATCATGCAGATTCTTACTTTTCCAGAGGTCAATATAATAGTCGCCCACCATATAACCGCACACAACTATCGCACATATTGAACCGAGAAATACAACTTTCCTAACCTTTTCAAGTGCCGAATCGTCTTTCTGCGGAAAAAGTCCGAGAAATCTTTCTTTTAAAGACGGTTTTTTCTTTCTTTTCTGCGGAGTCTGATTTTTTTCGGGTTTTACATTTCTGTGAACCTGCTCCGTCGTATTTATCCTGTCACTTTCATACGGTTTTGATGTTTCAGGGGTTTTTGCCTTGTCAACCCTTACAATTTTCTTCACGGGCTTTCTGATTTGTTCTGCCGACACAGTGGCTACGGCTTCCCTTACCGCACGCATATCTGCCTGTGATGCCCTGAGAGGAACATTGTAAACAATCGTTTTTTCAGACGGTTTACCTTTAACTTCCTCTTTTTTAACTTCCTGTACGACAGGAATTTCAAGCTCGGAAATTTCAGATTCACTTTCAGTCAGAGAATTTTTCAGAATATTCTCAGCCTGTACTTCCTGCGGTTCTTCATGAACGGTTTCAGAAACAGACAGACTTTCATTTTCTGTTTCAATTGTTTCCCGAATCGTTTCGGACTGTTCTGTTTCCGTAACTTCTGCAACTTCCGCAACAGTTTCAGCACCTTCAACCGTTTTCTTTTTCTGTGAACTCAGTTCGCTTACTTTTCTGGCAACTGTAAGCTGTTCAATCAGTTCCTGAACCTCCTGATTTTCCTCATCAGGAACTTCCGAAACAACAGTATCCGTTTCCTGTCTTGTTTTTTGTTCAAGTTCGCTGAGAATGTCCTCACAGCTTTTTTTGGAACTGTTTTTACTTGAATGTTTTGCAATAGCGGAAGTGAGTTCGTCCTCCCATTTTGAAGTATCCGTTTTATCTTTTAATCTGCTGTCAACCAGATTCAAAATTTCGTTAAGTTTGTCATTACTGTTCTGAATGTCAGCATCGGGAATAATATCATTTAAATTATCGCTCATCAGACTGAATCTCCTCTACCGATAAGAAATTATATCGTATTCTCTTATTAATATTTTACAGCAAATTCAGTCGGCTTGTCAAGATTAAATACAAAACATTCAGAACAATAACCATTCAGAATAATTTCAGTATATGTTTTTTGTGCATACCTGACAAAAGCCGTCTGAATGAATGGATTTATTATCACATTTTTCACACACAGCATAAAATCACGTTCACATTGTCAACACCGGTTTTACAGCTGTTTTTCAAAAAAATGTAAATAAAATCATTTTACTTTGAGTAGTTGAAAGTTTTCATTTCCGTGCCCTCAACTGCCTTAACAATAAGCGGTTCAAAATCAAATTTCCCCTGTGCCTTTTCAACATCTGAGAGAGAGGGTCTGACTTTCGGGTGACGGGGAGTGAAAACCGTACAGCAATCCTCATACGGCAATACGGAAGTTTCAAAAGTATCTATTTTACGTGCAATTTCGATAATTTCGGTCTTATCCATTCCCACGAGAGGACGGAAAACGGGTATTCTGCAAACTGCGTCAGTACACGCAATAGCCGACATTGTCTGACTTGCCACCTGTCCCACACTTTCGCCTGTTATAAGGGCAAGACAATTGTCTTTTTCTGCAATTCTCTGTGCGATTTCCATCATGAGACGACGCATTATAACAGTAAAATATTCTTCCGGACAGTTGTCTTTTATAGCCTCCTGAATTTCTGTAAACGGTACACAGTAGAAAGCGATTCCCCCGCAATAATCGGTAAGTTTTTCGCAGAGCTGTTCAACTTTAAGCTGTGCCCTTTCGGAAGTGTAAGGCGGACTTACATAATGTATCGCTGTAATACGTACACCTCTCTTTGCCATCATATAGGCGGCAACGGGACTGTCTATACCTCCCGAAAGCAGAAGCATTGCCTTTCCGCTGCTTCCTACGGGCAAACCGCCTGCTCCCTTTATGTTTTCCGCATGAATATACGCATTTGTGTCACGTATTTCAACAGTTACGGTAACTTCAGGATTCTTCACGTCAACCGTAAGATTCGGGAA
>JAGAQS010000085.1 GCA_017622635.1 Ruminococcus sp.
TAGGCTTCGGACGCAGTTTCACGCATATAGTCGGGTAAAATATCACTGTTTTTCGTTCTGAACGCCTCTTTAAGTACGTCAACACTGACGTTCGACGGTTCAATAATATAATGTTCGGGTTCTCTGTTGGAAATCATGGCTTTCAGTACTGCTTTCAGGTTGTGGAAATCATTTCTGTAAAGAAGAATTTCAAGCTCACGGCTGTCGGGTGCATAACTTTTCAGCATTTCCCATACATCAGAAAGAGTCTGTCTTTCAGTTGATAACAGAACAGATTCAAACTCCGTATATGTTGCATTAATAAGCTGTTCCATGTCGCTCTGTTTAAGAAGAAAACTCTCCATTGCCTTTACTGCAGAAACAGCACTTGCATATTCTGCTTTTCCCATTCAATCACCTGCCTGAAAATAATTCTCTTGCGAGAGTATCACGTATACCGTCTTTTTCGGATTCAATAATTGCCCTGAAACTGCAATTTTCGGAAATCAGACCGTATTCCAATATAAAACCGTTTTTAATACCGGCAGGAATTACCGAAATTTCAACAGTTCCGCCTGCTCCCTCTGCAATATCCGAAAGTTTTACAGAAAAGTCTTTCGGGAGTCTTGCAAGGTCTTTTTCACCGAAATAAATTATTCCGTTTCCATTATGGATTTTACGTTTTGCAATTTTCAGAATCATTTCAAAATAATCACTGTCGGGGAGTCCGTCAAGCTTTGAAATAACGTTTTCAATCGCTGAATTTATAATTTCAACCCTGCATTTCAGAATTTTTCTTTTCATTTCCGCATCTGTTGAATTACAGATATTTTTATAGTCTGTTTCAGCCTGTGCGGAAGCTTTTTTCATGTAATCGTTGTAAGCCTTTTCGGCTTTTGCGTCGCCCTCTGATTCTATACCCTTGGCTTTTTCTTCTGCCATACGTATAATGTTATTTTCCGTCTGTTTCTGCTGTTGACCGATTATATCAAGAATTTCGTCAAGTCCCGACATTTCTGTCCCTCCTTGCATTATATAGCGATATTGTAAATAAGAAGAATCGAAACAAGAAGTGCGAGAATTGCGTATGTTTCAACCATTGCAGCCATAATGATACCCTTGCCGTTGTGTTCGGGTTTTTTGGCGGTAATTCCTACACCTGCGGCTGCCGCACGTCCCTGAGCGATACCCGAAAAAAGTCCGACTATTGCAATAGGAAGAGCCGCACCAAAAAACATAAGTCCCTGTGCTACAGTGAGTTCTGCGGGATTTCCGCCGATAATTCCGATTCGGCTGAGCATAAGAATTGCGGTAAGAAGTCCGTAAAGACCCTGAGTACCGGGGAGAAGCTGTAAAATAAGCACCTTGCTGAATTTGTTCGGGTCAACCGAAACTACACCTGCGGCTGCCTCGCCGACAAGTCCGACACCCTTTGCCGAGCCGATTCCTGCGAAAAGTGAAGCACAAGCTGCTCCTAAAATTGCCAGTGCGATTCCCATACTATTCATTATAATTTTCCTCCTTGAATCTGATATATTTAGTGTTTGTTGTAAACGGTGCAAATTCACGTCCACCGCCCGTGTAGAATTTTCCGAACAGTTCAACAAACTGAAGTCTGTCTGTATGAACGTAAGCACCCAGAAGATTTATTGCAAGATTTGCTGTGTGACCGACTATGAAAACAACCACAAGCAGTATTGTCTTGACTGCCATATTTTCAGGCATTGTGCCTATAAGATTTATAACGCTTGCTATACTTCCCGTTGCAAGACCGAGTGCAAGCAGTCGTGAATATGAAAGAATGTCACTGAGATAACCCGTCGCCGTGTTGTAGAGTGCATAAAGTCCGCCGAAGAATTTACCGAAAACTGACTTTGAATTTCTGCCCGACGTAAGAACAAGCAACACTACACCTGCTATCATGACATACATTCCGACAGTTTTCAGTATTGACGGAACATCTGTCAATATTCCTGCGGCAAGAGGTGCAACGCCTAAAATCGTCATGTAAACGGGAACGGTATCAAGTACGGCATCAAGTTTTCTGCCGTCGTCCCATGCCATTTTGAACGATACACCGACACCGAGAAACAGGTGAAGTATTCCCAGTGCAAACGAGTAAAGAAGAAGTTTTATTGGGTCGTCAAGTGGCTGAAACCACAGGGCAATACTTCCGATTTCCTTTCCGAAATACTCACGCCCTACTACCTGAACTATATCTCCGAACCAACTACCGAACAACGCTCCCCATATAAGAGTAGATATTCCGCAGTTACGGAACATTGTCATGGTTTTTCTCATGCTTGTATCAAGTTTGAACTTTTTCAGTACTATCGTTGTACCTATCAGCATAAGCAGACCATAACCCGCATCTGAAAGCATCATACCGAAAAACAGATAGTAGAAAAATGACATCACAGGTGTCGGGTCAACGTCCGACTTCGACGGCATTGCATACATTTTTGTAATACCCTCAACAGGTGCGGAAAAACGGCTGTTTTCCAGTAAAACGGGAACGTCATCTTCGTCCGTCGGGTCTGTGAAAGTTATTGACACCGTGTACTTCTTTTCAATCTCTTTCTGCAAAGCACCTGTATACTTTTCAGGAATGTAACCCGTCAGTACAAACGTACTTTCAGTAAATCCGAGTGAACTCAAAGCACTGTACTTATCTTTACGCATTTGCAGATAGTCAATCGCAAATTTCAGTTTTTCACGGTGTTCGGCAAACTCCGCAATGTGCTTTTCAAGTTCACTGCAACGCCTTGAAAAAACTTTACATTCATTCCTACAGCGTTCAATAATATTCTTCGGTGTTTCACTTTCCGTTTCCGTCAGCGGAACAAATGAATTTTTACGCAGAAAATCTTCTGTTTCGTCTGCCGTGTCCTTACCGCAAAGTACAAACAGGTTTGTCTGTTCCTTTGATGTAAAAATCACCTCTCTGTAACTGCCTTTCGGCATACCTTCGAGAGATACCCCCGACGGTACAGAACCGATAAAAGCCTTTGTGGTTGCCGTTCCCCTGAAATTCATGGGAACATCAAGATTAACCCACTGTTTCAGAATATCACACTTTATATTCATCTGTGATATACTTTTTTCGGCTTCCGAAATTTCATCATTGCTTCTGATAATTTCGTTGGCAACTGTCATAATTTTTTCAAACTGAATTGCACCTTTTCCGAAATCGTCCGTTTCAACTTCCTTACGGCTTTCAAACATTTCCGTAACAGACTTTTTTTCGGGACAATATTTATTCAATATCTCCAGAGCCTGCGAAACGGTACTGCGGAACTTTTCAAACTCCCCCACCACTGCGGTAACGTTTGTACTTTCAAGTTCTTCGTCGTCATTGCGGGAAATTTCCACAACGCCACGCCGTTGAAGAAGTTCAATAATTTTCTTGCCGTCTTTCAGAAGTGCAATAAGTTCAATTTTTTTCATTCTGAGTTTTGCCAATTCACATCACTCTCCTTAATAAACGGTTTTTCAGAAAAACTCATCAATCACCGCATTGACCGCATTATTCATGTTTTTTTCAGCCAAAGCACTGATAACACCAATTTTTTCAATACACTCCCTTTCAGCCTGCCGTGCATGAATTTCAGCTTTTTTCCTGTATTCATCACGGATTTTTTCAGACTCCGATGCAGCTACACTGATTTTTTTCTGTACAGCGATTGCCGAGTACCGTTCAGCCTCAGCTATAATATCATCACTGCGTTTTCGTGCGTCAGAAATTTTTCTGTCCGAATCCGCTTCAGCGGAAAGGATTTTTTTAACTGCTTCCGATGCCATAGAATCACCTCCTAAAATGACCATCAGTCATTTTGTTCCATTATTATAGCACATAAAATTACATTTGTCAATAGCTTTTTATAAAAAAGTGACCAAAGTTCATTTATTTTTCACTTAAACAGAAATAGAGCCATCTCTACAGACAGCTCCCCTTTGAACATTATACACTTTTTATATGAATTTATACCGTCAAAACGCAAAGGGAGCTAATCCCTACAGACAGCTCCCAAATAAATCATATTCAATTCATATAATGATTATACACCATAAAGAAAAATTTGTCAAGTACTTTTCATAAAAATAATATTTTTTACTTAATCTTCCCTGACATCAACTTTAATTCCAAGTACGGAAAGGCTTTCGTCGTCAACGGTTGACGGACACTCCGACATCAGTTCACTTGCATTCTGAACCTTCGGAAATGCCGTTACATCTCGCAGGCTGTCAGCCTTGCACATAATCATTGCAAGACGGTCAAGACCTATTCCCATACCGCCATGAGGAGGCGCACCGTAACGGTAAGCGTCAACAAGGAAACCAAATTTAGCCTGAATTTCTTCGTCAGTCATACCGAGAGCCTCAAACATTCTCTGCTGAAGTTCAAAGTCTGTTATACGCATTGAACCGCTTGAAAGTTCTGTGCCGTTAAGAACCAAGTCCCATGCTTTTGCACGGACGTTTTCGGGGTCTGTGTCAAGATATTCGATACATTCTTCCATAGGCATTGTGAAAGGGTGATGTGCGGCAACCCATGTGTCATTATCGTCGTCATGCTCAAAGAATGGCATTTCTGTAATCCAAAGGAAATTATACTTATCATCAGGTATAACATTCAGTCTCTTTCCGCATATAAGACGTATTGCACCGAGCGTTGAAAGAACGGTCTTGTTTTTATCGGCACATATAAGCACCAAATCGCCTTTTTCAGCACCTACCGCATTGCAGACAGTTTCAAGTTCGCCGTCCCTGAGGAACTTTTTAAAAGAACAGTTCGGTTCGTCTGCCCAGCGGATATAAGCAAGTCCCTTTGCACCGATACCCTTGGCGTGTTCAACAAGCTTGTCGATTTCTTTTCTTGTATAAGTACCTGCACCGTTCTTTACGTTTATAGCACGTACAGAACCGCCGTTATCAAGGGCGTTTTTAAATACGACAAAATCAATATCTTTTACAGTTTCGGAAATATCCTGAATTTCAAAACCAAAACGTGTATCGGGCTTGTCAGAACCATAACGGTTCATAGCGTCCGCAAATGTAAGACGTGGCAGAGGTGTGGGAATATCAACATTCATGACCTCTTTGAAAACCCTCTGAATGAATCCCTCAACACATTCCTGAATATCATCAGCGTCAACAAATGACATTTCAAGGTCAATCTGTGTAAATTCGGGCTGTCTGTCCGCACGCAAATCTTCATCACGGAAACAGCGGGCAAGCTGAATATATCTGTCATATCCTGCAATCATAAGCAATTGTTTGTAAATCTGCGGTGACTGCGGAAGTGCATAAAATTTACCCTGATGTACTCTTGACGGAATGAGGTAGTCCCTCGCACCTTCGGGAGTTGACTTCATCATCATGGGTGTTTCTATTTCAAGGAAACCGTTTTCATAGAAATATTCCCTTGTGACTTTCGCAATTTCGTGACGCATCATTATATTACGCTGTAAAGGTTCACGGCGGAGGTCAAGAAAACGGTATTTCAGACGTAATTCCTCATTTGCATTTGAATCGCTTACTATCTCAAAAGGCGGTGTCTGTGCCTTTGCAAGTATACGGAGGTCGTCAACGAAAACTTCAACAAGACCTGTCTTTATTTTATAATTTTTGCTCTCACGTTCAACAACTTTTCCCTTAGCCATGAGAACATATTCACTGTGACATGATGAGGCTTTTTCAAAAACTTCGGGATTGCTCTTGTCGTTGAAAAGAAGCTGAACAACGCCCGTCCTGTCTCTGAGGACGATAAAAATAACACCGCCCTTGTTTCTTATCCTGTCAACAAATCCGCCGACTACAACTTCCTTTCCTGCCTCTGTAACATCGCCACAGTAGTGGGTACGTTTCAGACCTTTCATATTGTCAGCCATAATTACTTACTCTCCCCGTTTGTAAAATTATTCAACAGTTCCTCATCTTCGAGACTGTTCATCATTTTATTGAAATAAAGTGACTCAAAATTTGCCCTGAATTTATCGTCAAGTGCGATTTCGACTTCATTTCCCGTCTCCATTTCCTTGACTTTTACACTTCCGTTTTCAAGTTCGTTGTCACCGATTACAACAGTAAACGCCGAACCTATTTTATTGGCATATTTCATCTGTGCCTTGATACCGCGTCCCATAAGGTCAAACTCTGCATGATAGCCAAATTCACGAAGTTCGTGTGAAATTTTCATAGCCTTTTCAAGTGCCTTGTCACCCATTGTCGCAAAATAAACGTCACACACTCTGGGAGTCAGAAATTCACTGTTCTGCTTGTCCATAACAATAAGCAGACGTTCTATACCCATAGCAAAGCCAAGTGCGGGAACTTTCTGACCGCCGAGCTGTTCAATAAGACCGTCATAACGTCCGCCACCGCATACAGTACCCTGTGCACCGATTTCAGTCGTAACAAATTCAAAAACGGTCTTTGTGTAGTAGTCAAGACCACGTACAATTTTCGGATTTACCTTGAAGTCTATATTAAGACCTGTAAGATATTTTTTAAGTTTTTCAAAGTGGTCACTGCATTCCTCACAGAGATAGTCAAGAATAACAGGTGCGTCCTTTGCGATTTCCTGACATATCGGA
>JAGAQS010000086.1 GCA_017622635.1 Ruminococcus sp.
ACTTGTAATTCACCCTGCTTCAACAACACATTCACAGATGAACGAAGAAGAATTGCTTTCGGCAGGTATAAAACCAAATACAATACGTTTTTCAATAGGCACGGAACACATTGACGACATAATAGCAGACCTCGAAAACGGTTTCAGAGCCATAAAATAAATTTATTATAAAATACGGAGAATTAAATTTTTCCGTATTTTATTTTTGTCTATTGACCTTTTTCAAAATCTGTGTTATTATATTATATAGGGATTAAGTCCCGTTTTTTTGACAATGAAAGGAATTATAATGCATTTTAACGAATTGAATCTATCACAGGAACTCATACAGGCTGTTGATGAACTCGGTTTCACAGAAATGACCGAAATTCAACAGCAAAGTATCCCCCTTCTTCTTGAGGGAAAAGACGTAATCGGACGTTCAAACACAGGAACGGGCAAAACCGCAGCTTTCGGAATACCTGCTGTTGAAAGCATAACCGAAGCCGACAAAAAAAACGTAACTGTACTTATACTCTGTCCGACACGTGAGCTTGCTATGCAGGCACATGAAGAAATACGCAAATTTGCGAAGTTCAAGAAAATTGTAAAAGCCGTATCGGTTTACGGCGGTGCAAGTATGGAAAAGCAGATTTTTGAACTGAAACGGGGAGCAAACATAGTAATAGGCACTCCGGGACGTATCATGGACCACATGAGACGTAAAACCCTTAAACTGAACAATCTACGCTGTGTCATACTTGACGAAGCAGACGAAATGTTAAACATGGGATTCAGAGAGGACATTGAATCAATTCTTTCGGAAGTACCCAAAGAAAGACAGACCGTACTGTTTTCCGCAACAATGCCCCCCGATATTCTCGCAATTACCGAAAAATACCAGAACACCCCCGTACACATAAAAATAAAATCCTCACAGAAAACAGTTGAACTTATTGAACAGTTTTATTTTGAGGTCGCTATGGGACGCAAGACAGACGCTTTAAAGCTTCTTCTTTCCGCATACTCCCCTGCCTCGTCAATGGTATTCTGCAACACTAAAAAAATGGTTGACGAACTCACGGAAGAACTTGTAAAATCAGGGTTCAGAGCATCGGGCATACACGGTGATATGAAACAGTCACAGCGTACACAGGTAATGAACGCTTTTAAAAACAGGTCAACGGAAATACTTGTTGCGACGGACGTTGCCGCAAGAGGAATTGACGTAAGCGGAGTTGATGCTGTTTTCAATTATGACTTACCACAGGACAACGAGTATTATATACACCGTATAGGACGTACAGGACGTGCAGGAAGAACGGGAACAGCTTACACTCTCATAAGCGGAAGAAGGCAGTTATATGAACTCCGTGACATAGAAAGATATACAAAAGCAACCATACAGGAAAAACCGCTCCCGCAGAAATCGGAAATAATATCACTGAAAAAAGAAAATATAATAAAAGAGATTTCAGGCTGTGAAAATGTTTCCCACGAAGCTTATGACATTCTTGACAAACTCGCATCAATGGGTATTGACTACCGTGAAACAGCGGCAAGAATTATTTCCGGAAAACTAAATGCGGAAATCGAGTCACTGCCTGAATTTGATATGCCTAAACCTCTGAAAAAAGGAAGAAAAGGCTCTGCAAAAACGGTAAAAGTTGACATCAACATAGGAAGAAACAAACGCATTGCACCCAATTTCATACTCGGTGCTTTAGTTGACGCAACAGGAATGTCAGGACGTGACTTCGGAAAAATAGACATATTCGACACACACACAACCGTTGAAGTACCCGAAACTGAAAAAGAATACATAATCGACAGTACAAACCCGATGAAAATAAACGGTAATCAGGTAGAAGTAAAGCTGTACAACGGAAGTATTCCGACGATAAGGGGCAAACGTCCCGAAAATTCGGGAAAACCGAGATTTGACAGAAAAAAATCAGCTTACGGCAACAGAAAGAAATCAGACGTTTACAGTGACTACATTCCGAACCGCAAAAAGCGTACAAAGAAAAGACACTGAGAGGTGATATATAAATGAGCAGTAAAAACAGTTCAGACAAATCAACCGTAAAAAGAATAGCTGTACTGATAGTGGCAGGGCTTATGATAGTCGGTGCTATAATACTTCCGTTTCTTTAAAAATCATAAGATGCAGTTTAACGACTGCATCTTTTTTTATTACAGTATCAATTACGACATATTTCGCAGATTCACTGCATTATAATAATATAAGACAAGTAATGCAGGATTAAAGGGAGGTATGCAGTGCAGACAATTTATATTGATATTCTGATAATACTGAATATATACGTTAATTATTTTCTGCTTCGTATAACAGCAAAATTCACACATTCACCGTTGCGTACGGCAAGATGTATAATATCGGCTGTTTATGGAAGTCTTTTCTCACTTCTTATACTTGCTCCGCAGTTAAACAACTGTCTTAATATTTTAATAAAATCATTTGCGGCGGTAACTATTGTAATTATGGCTTTCGGATTTCACGGAAAAAAACGTTTTTTTCTGAATACAGTTTCGTTTTTTTCGGCAAACTTTCTTCTCGGCGGAACTGTTTACGCAGTATATTCATGGTTAAAGCCCGAATTTGTACACTTCAACAATTCATATTTTTACATAGATTTTTCTCTCCTGCTCCTTGTCGTCACAACTGCCGTCATGTATTTCATTGTCAAAATCGTTGAAAACGTTCTTGACAGAATCCCCGACGGTACAGACTGTTATGATGTAATAATAAGATACAGAGATAAAGTAATTACACTAAACGGTCTTGCCGATACGGGAAACTCACTGACAGACTTCTTTTCAGGTTCTCCCGTGATAGTATGCGGAAAGGAAAAATTCAGTGATGTTACAG
>JAGAQS010000087.1 GCA_017622635.1 Ruminococcus sp.
AGGTGCGGACTTATGAAGAAGAAAAAATTTATATGTATAAATGAAATTCCTACTTTGAATGAGCAGGAAAACAAATTGTTTTTACTTAATGTAGAGTTTGCAATATTGATGTCACTTGTTAAAAGGGGACTGCTGACACGTTTGCAGGCGGAGCAATGCAAGAGTATATTGACAAAAGACAGTCAGGTGTAACAACCTGACTGTTACAGAAAGGAATGATATTATGTTAGAAAAATATATGATGATGAATCAGGCAAGGCAGTTAGTTAATAAAAAGAAAAAAGTAGCTGCTTATTGCCGTGTATCGACTGACCGTGACGACCAGGTAAATTCATTTGAAAGTCAGCAGAGATATTTCCGGCAGTATATAGAAAATAATCCTGACTGGGAACTTTATGAAGTTTTTGCGGACGAGGGTATTTCAGGCACAAATACCAAAAAGCGTAAGGAGTTTCAACGCATGATAGCTTGTGCGGAAAACGGTGACATTGATTTGATAATCACAAAAGAAGTTTCACGTTTTGCGAGAAATATTGTTGATACTATTTCTATCACCCGTGAACTGAAAAAGCATGGTGTATATGTGATATTTATGAATGACGGTATCAATACAATGGACGGAGATGCGGAGTTAAGGCTTGGTATTATGGCATCAATTGCACAGGAGGAAAGTCGTAAGACTTCCGAACGTGTGAAATGGGGACAAAAAAGACGAATGGAGCAGGGTGTTGTGTTCGGGCGTAGTATGCTCGGATATGATGTCAGTGACGGCAAAATGACCATTAATGAAGAGGGAGCAGAAATTGTCCGCCTTATCTTTCACAAGTTTGTGGACGAGGGCAAGGGTACGCATATTATTGCCCGTGAACTTGCTGAAGCAGGTATTCACCCGATGCGTGTGAAAGAGTGGTCTAATACGGTGATTCTGCGTGTAATACGCAACGAGAAGTATTGCGGTGACTTGGTGCAGAAAAAAACGTATACTCCCGATTTCCTGTCACACGAAAAGAAGTACAACAGAGGAGAGGAAGAGTTCGTTATTATCAAAGACCACCACGAGCCGATTGTTTCCCGTGAATTATTTGAAAAAGCCAATCGTATTTTAGATGCAAAGTCACTTTCACAGGAAGGAAAAGCAAAACACAGTAACCGCTATATTTTCTCAGGTAAAATCAAGTGCGGTAAATGTGGTTCAAGCTACGTTGCACGTTACAAGAAACGCAAGGACGGCAGTACATACAAGGCATGGAGATGCTATCAGTCCGCAAAGTATGGCAAAAAAGGCTGTTCCTGCAACAGTATACGCAATGAAGATGCTATGTACATTATGTATCTTGTGTGCAGGAACTTGAAATATAACCGCCGTAAAATTGTCAGAAACCTGACAAGTGCCATTGAAAACGTTCTGTTCAGTGAATGTGAATCAGATACAACGGAACTCACTGCACAGTTGGAGGAACTGACTAAAAAGCACAAAGGACTGATTGAACTCTATACAAGCGGTGACATAAGTAAGGAAGAATTTACAGAGTTAAGGCAGAAATACAGCACGGAAATCAATAATATTAAAAATACTCTGAATGGTATGGAAGTACAGCAGAGTATGAAAAATCAGCACAGTGAACTGATTGCAGACATAAAAAAATCCATTGACGAGCTTATCAATGGTGTACAGTATGAAGATGAATTTTATGCTCAGATACTTGATAAAATGGTTGTTCATGACAAGAATCACATAGACGTGTACCTGAATATGCTGCCGTATAAATGGAGTTTTGCAGTTGAAAAAATCGCCATTTCCGAAACGCATCTACCTATATCCGTAAGAATACCTTTTACTTCGTCATAAGGCATAACATAACGCTGATTTAAATATCTTAACGATGCAGCAAGTTCACCGTCAGGACCTCATGATTTCAAAAAGATATGATAACAGGCGATAAAAATCAGACTCTATAATAAATTTCAACCGTTCCGGAACGACGTACAAATATTATTTTTTCTATAAAACTCCTGAGCATATTATTTTTAAGATTTTCACTTGATTCTGAACTGTCAATAAATTCCATGCATTCGTTCACTTTATCTTTCAGAAGTTCAGCATTGGACTTTTCCGGAATATCTGCCTTAATTTGTTTTTTCAGGCGGTCAATTGCCGACTGGATTTTTTCTTTGCGTTCCTTGTATTCGTCAAGGGTATCAATACCGGCTTCATAGGCTTCATGTATACGCTGTAACTTTTTTTCTTCTCTCGCGACAGCCGATGCGATATTCTGGTTATGATTATCATTATCCTGAGAGGTTATTTTTATCTCAACGTCAAAAAAATCATTTTCAAAATCAGACTTTATTTTATCTGTTATCAGACTGTTCAGCTTTTCAAGCTTAATGAAATGTGAGACTTTGCAAGCACCCCGACTGTAATTATGACATTGCAAACCGTTGTTTCTGGCTTGCATCGTCAGTGTTGCACCACAATTACTGCATCTTACAAGACCTTTCAGCATAAACTCGACAGGTGCTTGCCGACTGTATTTCGGGTAATGCTTTTTGGTTAAAGCAACTTTTTCCTGAACTCGTTCAAAAGTATCACTGTCGATAATCGGAGTATGTGAACCGTCAATTATAATAGTGTTTTCTTCCGACTGATGAAACCTGTCAGACGGTTCACGTCCGTTTTTACTTCTGCGGAGTTTACCGATATAAACGGGATTTGTTAAAATATATTCAACTGTACGGTTTTCAAAATTATGTCCTTTTGTTGTACAGAGA
Organism: Ruminococcus sp.; assembly: GCA_017622635.1. Classification (GTDB taxonomy): domain Bacteria; phylum Bacillota; class Clostridia; order Oscillospirales; family Ruminococcaceae; genus Ruminococcus. The sequence continues at coordinate 2,773 of JAGAQS010000087.1, forward strand.
CCAAGTTCATTGAGTTTTCTTGCAATTGCCCTTGTACCCATTCCCGAAAGATAATCGTTGAAAATCATACGGACAGTTTCGGCGTTGTTGTCAGGTGAGAAAATGCCGTCTTTCATACTGTAGCCAAACGGTGGCTGTGAGACTACACCGCCTCTTGAGAATTTTTCCATCATACCTCTTTTTACTTCTTCCGCGAGGTTAAGACTGTAGTATTCGTCCATCGCTTCAATTAACGCTTCTATAAGTATTGATGTTTTGTCCTCGCCGATTTGTTCTGAAACGGATATAACATCAATACCACACTGTTTGCGTAACATCGACTTGTAAACGATACTATCCTCTCGGTTCCGTGCAAATCTGCTGAATTTACATAGAAGTATCACATCAAAAGGTCTCGGCTTTAATTTTGCAGTTCCTATCATCTGCTGGAATGCCGGACGTTTTTCAGCTTTTCGTCCGCTTATGCCCTCGTCGGTATATATAAATTCTTCGGGAAGTATCATATCATGTTCCTTAGCGTATTTTCTGATTGCTTTCAGCTGGCTTTCAGGTGAAAATTCTGTTTGTTCTCCCGTTGACACTCTTATATAGGCGGCTGCTGTTTTCAAAAAAAATCATCTCCTTATACGAAAACACCCATATTTCAGGGTGTTTATTTTTATTCATAATCCAATGGAAAGTACATAGGTATGCAAGTATCTTCTCCGATATTTTTTGCTATCTTCATATCATCTTCCAATTTACAAAAGCCATTTCGGTCATACAAATAATAACCTTCATTTGTTGATGAAAGCGTTACAAAAGCAAAACCAATATATTCATTTCTCAAAATTTCACGCAGTCTGTTATCAAATCTTAAAAGAACAGTATCATCTGAAGCATGATTGCTTATTGTCAGAGCAGGAAAAACTTCAAATTATCAAATCCCTATTAAAGCAATATAAACAAAAAGCAGA
>JAGAQS010000088.1 GCA_017622635.1 Ruminococcus sp.
ATGCCGAATACCACTATAAGAGTAAGTAAACCGCTTCCGAGCGTTACGTAATGCCGTTCTATCTTGTCCATGACGATTAGGACAAACATCGCCACAAAAATAATAACGGCAAAAATCTGTGCTGATGCCATAATTTTTTCCTCCTTTATTTATATTAATATGTATAATTGCACCTTTGGAATTATAGCACATCACACAGTTTTTTTCAATAATATTTTGTTTTTTCTGCATTTTGCGGATTTTTTTTATTCTTTTCACCTTATTTATAGTAAAAAATGCACGGTATCAGCCGTGCATTTATCAGATTTATATATATTTTTGCGGGTGTTTTTCTTTTCGGGAATACTTTCTGTTTTCCTCCGCAACTCTTGTCACTGGGTTAAGTCCCGACCAGTCACGGCGTTTTTTTGCGTCGATTTTTTTCTTTTCCTTTTTACTCATTTTTTCATACGGTACAAAATTCATAATTATTCCTCCCCTGCCTTGAAATTATAAACAGGTCTGATAATTTCGTTTACTTCTGCCGTATCACCTATATTGTCAAGAATGTCGTTCATTGACTTGTAAACCATAGGGCACTCGTCAAGTGTACCTGCATTGACAGACGTTGTATAAATACCTTTCATCTGCTTTTTGTACTCCGAAACGGTGAAACTCTGTTTAGCCTGTGAACGTGACATTATTCTGCCTGCTCCGTGAGGTGCTGAATAATTCCAGTCGGGGTTACCCTTGCCCGTACAGATTAAACTTCCGTCCCTCATGTTAATCGGAATAAGAAGTTTTTCGCCATCCTTTGCCGATACCGCACCTTTACGTAAAATCATACTTTCGGTATCAATATAATTGTGAATGGTCGTGAACTGTTCGACAACATGAAGTCCCATTCCTTTTATAATTTCGTCTATCATTGCAAGACGGTTCAGACGTGCGAACTCCTGCACTATCTTCATATCATGGATATACTGTTCAAAAAGTTCACCGTCAGTATATGCGAGAGGTTTCGGAATATCAGTTGTCTTTGTGTTTTTAAGTTTCTTTACTTCGGATTCAATCTGTTTTGACTTACCTTCAGCTTTAAGACGTGCAACAAGTTCGTCAACTTCTTTCCGTGAACTGCGGTTAAGTCGCCTGTAGGCTTCTTCCTGATAATATTTAGCCGTCTCAACACCGAGATGACGTGAACCCGAATGAATAACTATATAAATACTGCCGTCCGTTCCCTTGTCCGCCTCGATGAAATGATTTCCACCGCCGAGAGTTCCCATACTAAGCTCTGTACGTTCAAGGTTTACGTGTTCAATACAGTACAGTTCGGCAAGGTTTACTTTTTCGATATAACGGTGCGGTTTTTTTCTTATCGAAAAACCCGACGGTATAGCCCTGTAAATAAGCTTGTCAAGCTGTTGGAGTTCTATGTGTTTTTCTTTTAGCTTAACCGTTTCCATTCCACAGCCGATATCAACACCGACAAGATTCGGAATTGCCTTGTCGGTAACGGTCATTGTTGTACCGATTGTACAGCCTGCACCGGCGTGAACGTCAGGCATAATGCGAATCTGTGAACCTGCACTTACAGGCTGGTTACAAAGGGTGATAATCTGTGAAATTGCGTTTTCGTCGATAACATCGGTAAAAACCTTAGCAGTATTATATTTACCGTTCAAGATAATCATAAAATTATATTTCCTTTCCGGTCTGCCTGTATACACAAAAAAAGGCGTTCCCACACAGCAGGAACGCCATTATATGCATAAAATCCCGTGAACGCCGTCAGCGTACGGAAATATACAGGCAAACCCCATGCGTTTTTTTATTGAGTTTGAGAAGATTATAATTTATTGTCATGGTGTTCACCGTCCTTTCTTAATAATATGCAGTTATTATACAGTAAATTATTTTATTTGTCAAGCGTAAATATGAATTTTAACCGTATTGTAATTATTTTCCCAGATTCGTTCTTGAGTTCTTACGCTGTTTCTTGACTTCATACATTTTTTCGTCAGCCTGTTTTATAACGCTGTAAAGTGTTGTTTCACCGCCTGCAACCGCTACAACACTTCCGACACTTGCCGAAAGATTATAGGGCTTTTTTATTATTGCGTTCATGTTTTCTATTTTCGCATTGAATCTGCGTTTGAAAGCTTCGGCATCATTTTCCGTAACGTCAAAACTGAACACAACAAATTCGTCTCCGCCGAATCTTGCACATATACTGTTAATACAGCTTTCCTTAATAACACTTGCGAGTCTCTGTATAGCGAAATCTCCCTCATTGTGACCGTAATTGTCGTTGATAAATTTAAGACCGTCCATGTCAATAAAAGTAAGCATGATTTTACGCCTTTTTTCCGCACATTCCTTGAATTTTGAATCGGCAAGGTTGATAAAACCGTTTCTGTTATATATATTACACAACGGGTCAATGACATAAAGACGGTTAAGCTCATCCATAGTCTTTCTGATGTGTATAAGCTTACGTACATTTTCAAGAGAGTTACTTAGGGTCATTGTAAGGTTATGGCACAACAGACTGTAAACGGGAAAATCACTGTTTGTAATGATATAATATCCCAGACATCTCTCACGGAAATGGAGCGGAAGAAAATAATTTATATTACCGCCCGTTGTAACAGGTTCGGGGAACATATCACGGCTTGGGAAATATCCGCAGGTACGTCTTTCACCTTTTTCCCATATCAGCGGAGAAGTCATATAACTTGCATAACTGCCTTCCGATTCAGAAAAATTCATGCCGAAAGAATCCTGCCAGTCCTCCGTAAGACAAAGACAGAATTTTTCACATTCAAGTTCCTCAATGAATTTATTAAGAGCGTCTATCGTTTCGGAAACTTCTTCCGTTTCGGCAAGACCTGCTGTAAACCTGTTTAACATACTTATACCTGAGTTCATGTTCTCGATTTTCTTATAAGTATGTTTTTGGTAAGTTTCATAATCGTCGGAAGATTCTGTCTTACAACCACAGCTTTCCGAAAATACGGGTGACGAATCAAGTGATATATTA
>JAGAQS010000089.1 GCA_017622635.1 Ruminococcus sp.
ATGATTACCTCTAATCCGTTCTCCTTTCATAATTCTCTGTATCAACGCTTGGTTTTCGCTTAATGTGATACAGGTACACGAAAGCACAATATCCTGATTATACCTCATTATATGGGTATATTATAACACATATAAACACAATTGTCAATATTTTTATTGATTGTTTTGTAACTCCTTTTGTCATATTATAACATTAAACTTTTAAGAAGTCAATAAAAATACACTCATACAGAAGTTTGGGCAATGGTATTTTTATTGACATAACTGTTATTTTGATGTATAATATTACTGATATAAATCATAATTTGCAGAGGTAAAAAACGTGAGAAAAATCAGTTTATTTATAGCAATGAGTCTTGACGGATATATTGCGGATAGTAAAGGCAGTGTTGACTGGCTGAGGGGGCAGGACGATGATAATGAAAACGTTGACACCTATTCTGAGTTTGTAAAGAATATTGATACTGTTTTAATGGGCTGGAATACTTATCATCAAATTATTATTGAACTTTCCCCGAATGAGTGGGTGTATAATGATTTTACAACTTACGTTATTACACATAACAAACAGACTTCATCTGAAAAAATTCGGTTTGTAAATGTAAATCCTGTCAGTTTGGTAAAAAAGTTACAGAAAGAAAACGGGAAAGATATTTGGATATGTGGAGTGGCTGACATTGTTCAACAGTTGATAAATGAAAATTTAATTGACTGCTATTACATTACTGTAATTCCAACGCTTTTAGGTTCAGGTATCAGGCTTTTCGGAAATGTCGGGAATGAAATTAAATTAAAACTGGTCGGCACACAGTCATATAATGGTATGACAGATTTAATCTATACAAGAAGATAAAAATAAACCCGAAAGCAGTTTTTAAACTGTTTTCGGGCTTTGCATTTTTATAAGAATCTGACTGACGTTTATTATTTATTAATACATGCCACCTGCGGGCATTGCAGGAGCAGCGGGAGCATCTTCCTTGATGTCTGCAACAAGGCTTTCAGTTGTGAGAACCATTGAAGCAACAGAAGCTGCATTCTGGAGTGCTGAACGTGTAACCTTAGTCGGGTCAACGATACCTGCGGGAATCATATCACAGTAAGTTTCGTTGTAAGCATCGAAACCGTAGCCGACCTTGCGTGAACGTCTGATTTTGTCAACGATTACGCTACCCTCAAGACCTGCGTTTTCTGCAATCTGACGTACAGGAGCTTCAAGAGCCTTGAGAATGATTTTAGCACCTGTCTTTTCGTCGCCGTCAAGTGAGGGGATAAGCTTATCAACGGCAGGAATAGCGTTGATATAAGCAGTACCGCCACCGGCTACGATACCCTCTTCAACGGCTGCCTTTGTAGCTGCGAGAGCATCTTCGATACGGAGTTTCTTTTCTTTCATTTCGATTTCAGTAGCAGCACCTACCTTGATAACTGCAACACCGCCTGCAAGCTTTGCGAGTCTTTCCTGAAGTTTTTCCTTGTCGAAATCAGAAGTTGTTGTTTCGATAGCTGCACGAATCTGGTTGACTCTTGACTTGATAGCGTCCTTATCGCCTGCACCGTCAACAATGATTGTATTTTCTTTCTGGATTACTACCTGTTTAGCCTGACCGAGCTGACTAATCTGTGTATCGGCAAGTTCAAGACCGAGTTCGGAAGTGATTACCTCACCGCCTGTAAGGATTGCGATATCTTTAAGCATTTCCTTACGTCTGTCGCCAAATCCGGGAGCTTTTACAGCAGCAACCTTGAATGTACCACGGAGGTTATTGAGAATAATTGTTGTGAGAGCCTCACCCTCAACATCTTCGGCAATGATAACCAGCTTTCTGCCCATTTTAACAATCTGTTCGAGGAGGGGGAGAATTTCCTGAATTGAAGAAATTTTCTTGTCTGTGATGAGTACAAAAGCGTCATCGTAAACAGCTTCCATTTTGTCGGTATCAGTTACCATGTAAGGTGAGATGTAACCTCTGTCGAACTGCATACCCTCAACGACTTCGCTGTAAGTTTCAGCTGTCTTGCTTTCTTCGAGAGTGATAACGCCGTCAGCAGTTACCTTTTCCATAGCCTCTGCAATGAGTTTACCGACGTTTTCGTCAGCAGAGGAAACAGTGCCGACTCTTGCAATATCTTCACTGCCTGAAACTTCCTTTGAATTTTCTGTGATTGACTTTACAGCAGTATCGACAGCCTTTGCGATACCCTTTTTAAGAATCATCGGGTTAGCACCTGCGGCGATATTCTTCATACCCTCACGCACGATTGTCTGAGCGAGGAGAGTAGCTGTGGTTGTGCCGTCACCTGCTGCGTCGTTTGTCTTTGTGGCAACTTCCTTTACGAGCTGTGCACCCATATTTTCAAAAGCGTCCTCAAGTTCGATATCCTTGGCGATTGTCACACCGTCGTTTGTGATGAGGGGAGCACCGAATTTCTTGTCAAGGACAACGTTTCTGCCCTTAGGACCCATAGTGATTCTTACTGTATCGGCAAGTTTGTCAATACCTGCCTGAAGTGCTTTTCTTGCGTCTTCGCCGTATTTCATATCTTTAGCCATAATAAATCATTCTCCTTTTAAAAAAATGAACAGGGATTATTCTACAATTGCGAGAATATCTTCCATCTTTACGATAATGTATTCTTCACCGTCGAGCTTCACATTAGTACCTGAGTACTTTGAGATAAGGACCTTGTTTCCCTGCTTGACTTCCATTACAACGTCGGAAGTTCCCGGACCTACCTCAATAACTTCGGCAACCTCAGGCTTTTCCTTTGCAGAACCTGAAAGGATAATTCCGCTCTGAGTGGTTTCTTCGGCTTCTGTCATTTTAAGGACAACTCTGTCCTGTAAGGGTTTGATAGTCATGATATTTACCTCCCGTAAAACAAAAATCAATTGTTTAGCACTCTCTTTCTCTGAGTGCTAATTATATTTTACCACCTTTTTTCAATAAATCAAGAGTATTCGCAAAACTTTCACAAAAAACAGTGATATGCATAATTATATATAATTTTTGTGGAAAAATATGTATATATTTTTTAAAAATATGAATTGTAATTGATTTATGTGAAAAATAATGCAAATGACTTGAAATTTCCGGAAAAGTATGTTATAATATTTGTTACATTTAATTTAAAGCCGTAATATCGGCAGAATGGAGAGTTTTATATTATGAAGAAAAAGTTAACGGGTTTACTGACAGCGGTATCAGCTTTATTATATTCATCGTCGTTTTTTGCAATGACGGCGTTTGCGGACGGTGAAGGAAGTGCGGAAACAACTGCCAACGCCACAGCCGCCGCCGGTACGGGTTCTGTTTTCTGGACACTTATTTTCCCTCTTATAATTATGTTCGCAATGCTTTACTTGATTGCTATCAGACCGCAGAAAAAGCGTGAACAGGAACTCAAGAATATGCAGGAAAGCTTGCAGGTCGGTGACGAAATCGTAACAGGCGGAGGAATCGTGGGAATCGTTGTGGCAACAGGTGATGACACTGTTGTTATCGAGACAGGCGGAGCAAGACACAAACTCAGAATAAAAACATGGGCTATAACAGAAAACGTTACCGCACAGGAACGTGTAAAGGAAGCCAAAGCCGCAGCATCAAAGAAAACGGATTCGGGACTTGCTTCCGCAGGTATTGTTGAGGACGAGCCTGAAAAGAAACCGAAGAAAAAGAAGAAAGAGGAATAATAATATGTGCCTCCGCATAGAATTGTGTTAACAATTTTTGTGCGGAGGTTGTTTTTATGCGTCGTAAAAGCGTATGGACAAACAGTCTGCTTAGTATAACACTGTCTGTCCTTATAAGTATAATGTTTATAATTTTATCGTCTGTTATATTGGCGATAGTGATGTATTACGTTCTCGGTGATATGAAAGTATCGTCTGTTTTTGCGGCGGTTGCGATTTGTGCGGGGACGTATTCGGCAACTTATCTGTGCGGAAAGTACCGCCGTAAACGTGGCATTGCGGAGGGTGTCATGTGCGGAGTTATTATATATACAATCATGTCAATATGCGGAGTTGTTTTTCTCGGAGAAATCACGGGTGTAAAAAAGCTCCTCCTGCTTGTTCTGTCGGGAGGAGCAGGAGGAGTTACGGGCGTAAATTCAAAACGTCCGAAAAACTATATGGAGTAAATCAGTAATTACCTGAAGTATCTTCCATGAGTTTAAATTCTATATCATAATATGTTATTTTTCCGTTTTTGTCAACGTTTGCACACTTTGCAGTTACTTTGTCACCTGCACCGTATTTACTGCTTATAGCGTCATAGAGTTCGTCATAGGTTTTAACGGGTGTACCGTCAATTTCCGTAATGAAATCACCTGCTTTGAGGTCTGTGTTTGCAATGTCGCAGTCCTCGCTTACAGAGTCTATATAAACGCCCTCAAAACCGTCGGGGAGTTCATATCCGAGAGCCTGTTCTATAAGTATAAGTTTTTCGGGGGAGTCCATGTCAATAAGTGTTATTCCTATTCTGAAACGTCCCGAAACATATCCGTTGTCTATAAGTTCTTCAATAACGGGCATAGCGTCGTTTATTGTTATTGCAAAACCGAGACCCTCAAAACTTGAACTTACATATTTTGATGATGTTATTCCGATAACCTGACCGTACATATTAACCAATGCACCGCCTGAATTTCCGGGGCTTATATCGGCGTTTGTCTGTATGCAGTTCATTTCAAAACCCGTTGTGTCACTGCGGATTTTACGGTTTACTGCCGAAATGATACCGTCTGTAACGGTGTTTGAAAGTCCTGCGGGGTTTCCGACCGCTATTACCTGTTCACCTACAATTGCCTCGTCGGAGTTTCCGAAAAGTGCAGGTACAAGTTTAGTACCGTTTACTTTTATAACGGCGATATCTGTCTTTGAGTCTCTGCCTATGATTTCGGCATTGTATTCTTTGCCGTCGGTGGTATGGATTGTGTGATAGCCGTCAGCCTGAAGAACGTGTGCATTTGTCACAATATAGCCGTCCTCTGAAATTACAACACCTGAACCCGTTCCCGAAAGGGTGGTGTGTGCAGAATTGCTGTATGTGTAAATTTCAACGATAGAATCCTTTACAGCAGCCGCAGCACCTTCAATAGTGTATCTGCCGTTTTCGTCAACGAAATTGCTGAGGTCGTTTGCACCTTCGGGTTTTTTATTCTGATAAAGTACGACGTGCTGTGAAGTTTTAAGCTGTTCAATAAAGCCGTTGCTTCTGTATATATCGTTTGCTATTCCGTACACGGCAAGTGCGGCGGCAAGCAGGATAATCATGACAAACAGGAATATAATGAACTTTTCACCGCCTGTACTTTTTCTTGTACGTATATTTTCGGGAGGGTCGGGGAAAACAGGGTCATTTTCTTCAAAGTAAGACGGTTCGTACTCATCATAAGCAGGCATTTTTTCCTGATTATAATATTCCTGTTCATTTTTTTCGTGTTTCGGAATATAGGAGTTGTTCTGTTCCGAATCGTTTCGGGAAGTGTAATTTTCGTCCATTGTTGCTCCTTTCGGTATCCTGATTTACAGGCTGTTTTGTTTTTCGGGTACTTGTATCTGAAATTCCGTATATTCCCCGTATACGCTTTTTACGACTATATGACCGTTGTTTATACGTAATATTCTTCTTGAAATGGAAAGACCCAGACCGAGACCCGTTGTGTCTTTTCCTCTTGACGAATCCGTTTTGTAGAAGCGGTCAAATACCTGTGGTATTTCAGAATCTTTCAGACCGTCGCCCGTATTTTTTATACCTACTATGCACATATCATTTTCCTTTTCAAATCTGAAAGAAATTTTTCCGCCCTCATTTACGAACTTTACGGCGTTTTCTATAAGGTTGTATACAACCTGTTGCATAAGGTCAGGGTCAACGACGGCAACAAGTCTTTCGCTGTCAAGTTCTTCAATTTCAATATGTTTTGCTTCAATCTTCTTTTCAAACATGAAAACAGTTTTTATAACGAGGTCTGTGAGATTTGTCTCTTTGAAATTCGGTGTCAGTGTACCTGATTCAAAACGGCTCATATTAAGCATTGAACTTATAAGTATTTTCAGACGCTGTATTTCGTTGGAAACAAGGATAAGATATTCATTGCGTCTGTTTTTTGGGATAGTGCCGTCAAGTATTCCGTCCACGAATCCGCCTATTGTTGTAATGGGTGTACGCAGTTCATGTGAAACGTTTGCAATAAATGTCTTGCTTGTTTCCTCGCTTTTTTCTACGTTTGAGGCAAGAGTATTTATATATTTGACTGTTTCGCCGTAAAAACCTGCCGTATCGGTTTTTATTTTTTCGGAGAAGTCACCCTGTGAATATTTTTTTATTATTCTTATCATGTCATCTGTATATGAAGTATATTTCCTTACTCTTTTTTTCATGACTATATATGCGGAAATTATAATTAATATTGAAATCAGTGAATAGACAAGAAATATCTCCATTGTAAACATACTTATGTTATATGTACTTCCGTAAATCAGCGAATACATTTTACGGGAGGGCATATTTTTATATTTTACAAGAAACTGACTCCCATATAAAAGATAAGGTTCGTCTTTTGAGATACCTTCGGAATCAAAATCAAGATATTCTTTTTTGTCGATATGTGTTTTTATACTGTCCTGAATGGGTATATTGTTTTTGTTTTCTGAATCTGCCGAAAATATACATTTTCCGTTTTCGTCGTAAATGTATATCATCAGGTTATGCTGTTCCATGAATATTCCGTGAAATTTTTTAGCAGATTCAGTGTCTGTACTGCCTGTACTGTTGTATTCTTCTTTCATACAGCTTATGAAAAGATTTCCGACTGTTTTCAGCTTTTCAAGTTCGGTACGTTTGTAAATCGAAGAAGTCAGGCTTATAATTACAACACCGATTAGAATAATAATGGATATTATCATCAGCATGGAAAAATGGAACAGTCTGTTATATGAATTTTTGCTGTCCAACAGAAATCACCCCTGTTTAATAAAACAGGGGACAGTCAACGACTCCTACTTCGTTCATAAGAAGTGGGAGCTTGTCATAATCCGGTAGTGCAGACGACTTTAAATCTCCTACCTCTTTAGAATACTATAGAGCAGACTGACATAACATTATGGGACAGCTGACAATGCCCCTTGTACACAAGATATACTCGCATACAACTGTAAGCGGTACTGATACTTCCCAGCCTTACAGTAAAATTTTTGTTGTTACGCTTAAGATTTTACATACTGTACGGTTAAACAGTAAAACCTGATATCTTAACTTGTCAAGTTTCCTGTGAGTGCCTTTGACGCAACGGTTTTCTCACCATTTTATATTAACATAATTTTTGTGTTTATGTCAAGTAATTTCAAAAAACAAAAGGAGGCAACGGCATTCCTCCCCGACCTGATATGTCGGATAGGAATGCCGCAAATTTGATGAAGTCCCCGTTTGATTTTATACTTTCGGAAATTATTCATCTTCCTCAACTTTAAATTTATATCCTACTCCCCATACTGTTTCAAGAGACCATTTGTCAGAAACGTTGGCGAGTTTTTCACGCAGTCTTTTTATGTGAACGTCAATTGTACGTGAATCACCGTAATACTCAAATCCCCATACTTCATCAAGAAGCTGGTCACGGGTATAAACTCTGTTGGGATTTGAAGTAAGGTAATAGAGGAGTTCAAGTTCTTTCGGCGGTGTATCAATACTTTTACCGTTTACTTTAAGTTCATAGCGTGTCATATTTACCGAAAGCTTATCATAGCGTACTTCCTTTATTTCGGGTTCGGGGTTTGAACTGCCGACACGTCTTGTAACCGCATTTATACGTGCGATTACTTCCTTTGCGTCAAACGGTTTTACAATATAGTCGTCAGCACCGAGGTCAAGACCTATAATTTTGTCAATAGTTTCGCCCTTTGCGGTAATCATGATAATCGGTACATTTGATTTTTTTCTTATTTCACGGCATACCTGCCAGCCGTCCATGCTGGGAAGCATAATATCAAGCAGGACGATATCAGGTTTTAATGCATTGAATTTTACAACGGCTTCCGCTCCGTCATGAGAAAGAATCACACCGTATCCGTCTTTTTCAAGGTAAAGCCTGAGCAGGTCACATATATTTTTATCATCATCTACAATAAGAACTTTCAGACTTTTTTCGTTTGCCATTTTATTATACCCTCTTTCTTTATTTTAAAAGCAATATTTACTAATATTATACTGCAAATTTTCTGTAATGTCAATTAAATTCTGAAATTATCACAGGAAATACAAAATACTTTTTTATAATAATCTCAAATAATATACTTCTGATTTATATATTACTATATTTTTACGTTGAAATCAGATAAATTATATTTTATTGCCGAATGTGATTTAAAATTCTGAAAATACTTGATTTTATATTACATTACGTGTTATAATATAATCTGAAAATACAGCAGTGAAGAACGGAGGTATGATTATGAATTTTGTCGGAGAAAAATGTGTTTTCTGCGGAGAAGTCTTTAAGGACGGGGACGACGTTGTTGTTTGTCCAGAATGTGGTTCGCCTCATCACAGAGAGTGCTATAAAAAAGAAAACAGATGTGCAAATATTGCATTGCACTGAACAGGTGAAAAGTGGAAAAGTACCGTAACCGAAGAAAAAACGGAAACAACGGATAATAAAGAATGTCCCGTTTGTAAGTTTCCTAACAATCCGTCGGACGCAGAAAAATGTGTGATATGCGGTGCAGGTCTGAACGACAATGAAAGTCATAAAAGTGAAGCAACCCACGGTGAAGGTATATATGTAAACCACAGTACAGGGTTCAACCCCGAAGAAGATATGGGAGGGGCTACTCTCAGGGAAATATCTATGTTTGTAAATACAAATACTTTTTATTATATACCTGTTTTTAAGAGAATGAAAGACATAGGTTCAAAGATTTCGTTTAATTTTTCATGTTTTATATTTCCGTCATTTTATTTTGCAAACAGAAAAATGTGGCTGTGGGCAATAATTTACGCTTTTGTCAGTGTACTTTTTAATCTTCCCGCTTCGGTCATGATTATGGCGGAAAGCGGAGTATTTACGGAAAATATGCTTAATTTCATATACGAAAATCAGGGTGTTATTGAAACACTTCAGTCAATATGCGGGTGGGGTTCATGGCTTACAAGACTTCTGCTCTGTCTTTTTGCAAACTGGATTTATTTTAAGTTTGCACTGAAAAACCTGAAACGTATAAAAATGCACAGCAGAAATGAAAGCCTTAATCTCAACATTGTTGCGGCGGTAGGCGGAGTAAAGCCGTTGAATATTATTATAATTACACTTATTACTCTGTCGTTTTCTCTTATTTCAATGGTCGGAATAACAATGTTTCTGAACGTAATGGCGGTCGCCTGACAGAATAATATAAAACACCTATTGACAAAAGCACCGATTTACAGTAAAATTATTCTATACTGTAAACAGAGGTGCTTTTTTTATGAAAACAAAATCAGGAATATTTGAAGAATCTTCACATTCCCTTGCTTCTCCGTCACTGCCCGTGCAGATTTTTTCATTTGTCATTGTGTTTGCGATTATATATATACTTGAAGCAATTATACCCTCGTTTGTTTCGGTTACGCCTATGATGGAGGAAATGAAGTCACAGGGTATGCTTGACGGCACTAAAGAAATTACTTTAAAAAATTCAATGGCTGCGGCAACAATAATTTCGGCATCTCCGAAAGTGATGATACCGTCTTTACTGTCAACGGTTTTCGGAACAATTACAAGCATTATATACTGCCGTAATATAGAGGTGCGTCCTGTAAGTTCAATGGGTGTCAGAAAAAACAAGCTTGTACCTCATTATCTTGTCGGACTTGCCGTAGGTATTGCAATGATGAGCGTGATAACACTTTTAAGCGTGGTTACGGGTGTGAACAGTATTTCCCTTTGCAGTAATATAAACGTCGGAATAATACTTCTGTATCTTCTCGGCTTTTTTGTACAGGGAATGAGTGAGGAGTTTATTTTCCGTGGGTATCTTATGACAACAATCGGCGGTCATCATTCACCGTTGCTTGCGGTCGGTATAAGTTCGGCAGCATTTGCACTTGCCCACGCCGCAAACCCCGGTTTTAACGTACTTTCGTGTATAAATCTTATATTGTTCGGAGTATTTGCAGGTGTATACATGATTTGCTTTGATGATATATGGGGAGTTTGCGGTATACATTCAATATGGAACTTCATGCAGGGAAATTTCTACGGTATCAGTGTAAGCGGTACGGGTAATACCGAATCTGTTTTCCGTACATCAGCTGTTACCGAACACGGCTGGTTAAGTGGCGGAGAGTTTGGTATAGAGGGCAGTATATTTACTACACTCGTTCTTTCCGCAGGTATAGTAACAGTGCTTATGAATATCAGAAAAAAATCAAAGACCGAAAAAAAGGAACTGTAATAAAAAAAACAGTTCCTTTTGTATTGTTATCTTATTTCAAGTCTTTTTGTCACGGGTTCTTCATGTTTCTTTTTGGGGAGTTCGATTGTGAGAATACCGTTTTTGTATTCCGCATTGATTTTTTCGGTATTTACGTCTGAAATATCAAAACTTCTTTTGTATGAACTGCAGGAACGTTCACGGCGGATATATTTGTCACTGTCGTTTTTTTCGTCCGAACAGTTTTTCTTTTCAGCCGAAATAACAAGATATGAATCTTTGATGTCAATGTTTATATCGTCTTTTTCAAATCCGGGAAGTTCCGACTCCATAACATATTTGTCACCATTGTCTCTGATGTCTGTACGGCAGGAATTTACCTGCATACTGTCATTGAAAAAGTCTCTGTCAAGTTCATTGAAAACGTTGAAAAGGTTAAAAGGGTTTCTGCCGAATGGTGCGATACCGTACATAAAAAACATACCTCCATTATTATTTTAACGGGTTGCTTTATATATTATTTCCGTTTTTTTATATTGTATGCACGGTTTATACAACGTATCATATGTATTTTACAAAAAATACAATTATTTTTTAGTTTGTAAATACAACATATATGCTGTAAAATAATTAAGTATACAATTTTTAAAGGAATGAGTGGTATATATGCATAACCATTTATATTTGTATCCTAATCTAAAGACAGTAAGAAAATCAAAGTTTTCTCAAAAGGAACTGGCGGAACTTATAGGAATATCACAGCAGGAAATAAGCCGTTATGAATGTGGTGAAACAAAAGCACCCGTAAATTTCATAAAGGACGTTGCAGATATATGCGGTGTAAGTACCGATTATATTTTCGGACGTTCAAGAAGTACAGCAGATATGTTGTCGGAAGAAGAATTTGAAATGCTGGAACTTTTCAGCAAACTTTCCGAAGAAAACAAAATAAAAATAATGGAACGGGCAGAAGTTCTTTTTGAAATGCAGGAAAGAAGTGAACTATGAATTACAGAATAATTATATACGGAAAGAAAAGTCCGTATTTCTATTTTTTTGACGAGCGTCTGAAAGAATATGGTATTGATGCGGAAATCTGTTATATCAACGAGTGTGATATAACAGAAAAGATTGGTCTGAATAAATATTATACTGCGGTTATTTTCAGTGACGGAAATGAAACAGGTACGATTGAATGTATTTCTGAGATAAAGAAACGTTTTTCCGAACTGCCTGTAATTGTTGTTTCCTACAATTCGGTTTACAGAATATGCAGGAAATTTATAGATGC
>JAGAQS010000090.1 GCA_017622635.1 Ruminococcus sp.
GTTGACCTCGACAAACTCCGTGACATTTCAAAGAATGTTATCTGTCGCATGAGTGCGGAGCAGGTTTACGGCAAGTGGCTTGAATGGTGTGAAAACTACAATGACGGATTTGCACAGCTTATAAAGAAATATCCCGAAAGAACAGTTTCCGCCCTCAACGTCGGAAAAGGCGGTAACAAGCCACGTAAGGACATCGAAACATGGAAACAGGCTTGTGATTTCATGAGTTTTTACTATGATGAAACTTTTTCTGTACAGGACGAAATGTCCGCAGAGTGCGACGACGAAACAAGAAAAATCTTCTTTGAAAAATATCTTGCATCTTATGAATATTCAGACGACTCGTCCGCATGGTTTGCAAAGGTAAAGGAACTTACGCAGGAGCTTGGTTTTGCGGTAAAACCGAAGGACTTCAAAAAGAATCCCGACCGGTACAAAGGCAGTATTGTCAACATTACGAATATGCTCCGTATTGCTCTTACGGGACGTGCAAACGCTCCCGACATATGGGAAGTGAGCCATGTACTCGGTGAAGATATTGTCAGGAAAAGACTTGAAAAATGGTTATAAACAGAGGTAATTATTATGGCAGACAAGAAAAATAAAGATTTTGTGATACCACGTCCGGAATTCCCGAAACGTGCAGTTATTACGGGTGGTATGCCTTACGGAAACAAGGAACTTCATTTCGGTCATGTCGGCGGAATGTTCGTTTTTGCGGACACATTCGCAAGATTTCTGCGTGACCGTATAGGAAAGGAAAACGTTATATTCGTAGGCGGTACTGACTGTTACGGTTCACCTATTGCGGAGGGCTGGAGAGTAAAAGTAAATAAGGGTGAATTTGAAGGCAGTCTTGAGGACTTTGTTCAGCGTAACCACGACAAACAGCAGGCTACACTTGACGCTTACGGCATTTCCCCCGACCTTTTCGCAGCGTCGGGTCTCGGACGTTCCAAAGAAATACACGCAGAAGTTACGGACTGGTTTATAAGTTCACTCTACAAAAAAGGACAGCTTGAAAAAATTACAACAATGCAGTTTTTTGACGAAAAAGCAGGTGTTTTTCTGAACGGCAGACAGGTTATAGGTAAATGTCCCGTTGAGGGCTGTACGTCTGAAAAAGGCTATGCGGACGAGTGTGATTTGGGACACCAGTATATGCCCGAAAATCTCATAAATCCTGTAAGTACGCTGACAGGTGAAACACCGTCCATGAAACCCGTCACAAACTGGTATTTCAAATTACGTGACTATGAAAAGCTTTTGCAGGAATGGGTTGAGGACATGAAAAAAGACAAATCAATCCGTCCTGTTGTATGGAAAACTATTTCCGAATTTCTGAAACCGCCTGTAATTTATGTAAAGAGAGAGTTTGAAGAAAAGTACAACGAACTTAAAGACAAACTCCCTGAACATAAATATATTGAGGAAAATAAAAAGCCGTCGTTTACGATAGAGTTTGAAAAACTTTCGGACTGTGACGAGGCTTGCAAGGTTCTTACTGATAACGGCATACGTTACCGTACAGGAAAAACTCTTGTTCCGTTCCGTCTTACAGGTAACATTGAGTGGGGCGTACCTGCTCCCGTCATGGACGGTGCGGAGGGTCTTACTGTATGGGTATGGCCTGAATCGCTCTGGGCTCCTATATCTTTCACACAGACTTATCTTGAACAGTCAGGCAGAAGCCGTGACGAATGGAAAGATTACTGGTGCAGTAAAGACGCTAAAGTTTATCAGTTTATCGGACAGGA
>JAGAQS010000091.1 GCA_017622635.1 Ruminococcus sp.
AGCCTTAGCAGGACCATAAAGGAGACCATTGCTGAGGTAAACTTCAATAGCTTCGGGAGTGGAAGGCATATTAGCACCCTCTGAAACAACCTTACAGCCATTGTTTACGAGAATCTGTGCAGATTCGCCGTTGATTTCGTTCTGAGTAGCACAAGGAAGTGCAATGTCACACTTAACTTCCCAGATTTTTGAACAACCCTCTGTGTAAGTAACATTTTTGTGTGAAGTTCTTGCAGCGTATTCCTTGATACGTCCACGTTCAACTTCCTTAATCTGCTTAACGAGGTCAAGTTCAATTCCGTCGGGGTCATAAACATAACCGTTTGAGTCAGAAAGTGTAACAACCTTAGCACCGAGTTCTGTAGCCTTTTCTGTAGCATAGATAGCAACGTTACCTGAACCTGAGATAACAACTGTCTTACCCTCGAAGCTCATGCCGTTAGCCTTAAGCATTTCATTTGTGAAGTAGCAGAGACCATAACCTGTAGCTTCTGTTCTTGCGAGTGAACCGCCGTAAGTAAGACCCTTACCTGTGAGAACGCCTACAAATTCGTTTCTGATTCTCTTGTACTGACCGAACATATAACCAACTTCACGTGCACCTGTACCGATATCACCGGCAGGAACGTCAGTGTCAGCACCTACATATTTACAAAGTTCTGTCATGAAGCTCTGGCAGAAACGCATGATTTCTCCGTCACTCTTGCCCTTGGGGTCGAAGTCAGAACCACCTTTACCGCCACCCATAGGGAGAGTTGTAAGGCTGTTCTTGAATACCTGTTCAAAACCAAGGAACTTGATGATTCCGAGATATACAGAGGGGTGAAGTCTGATACCGCCCTTGTAAGGTCCGATAGCGGAGTTGAACTGTACTCTGAAACCTCTGTTAACCTGTACCTTGCCGTTGTCGTCAACCCACGGTACACGGAACATAATCTGTCTTTCAGGCTCTACGATTCTTTCAAATACGCCTGCATCAATTAAATCCTGTCTTTTTTCAGCAACCGGCTGGAGAGTTTCGAGAACTTCTGTAACTGCCTGAATGAATTCAGGTTCGCCGGGATTTCTTTTCTTGACTGTTTCCAATAAGTCGATGAGATACTGATTTTTTAACGCCATTGTTAAAAAACCTCCTTTAAAAAATTCTGCTTTCGCAGTTCGAGATAATTATATCACCGACTGAAAAATTTTGCAATAGTTTGGAATAAAAAAATTTCCGTACGGATTATAATTTGTTAAAATCAGACAAATTATATCAATAAACCGTACGGAAAGTTAGAATATTATTCTATACTGTTGAGATATTCGCTTGCAAGATAGAGTGAACCGCACACAACAACTATGCCATTATTTAAAATTGCATAATCTTTAGCCTTTTTGACAGCATCGTTAAGTGAATGATAAACTCCTGTATGAGTGCCGGCAGTTCTGGAAATTTCAGCGAGTGTTTCAGACGGAACAGCGTTAGGGGCGAAACCGTCAACAGTAAACATTACTTTCGAACAACGTGCAATATCACGGACACAATCGGGATAATCTTTTGAGTCAATCATTCCCATTATTGAATAAATATCTTTGTCAATGTACATAAGTGTATAAAACAACTGTTCAATTCCAGCAGGGTTGTGACCGCCGTCAACTATTACAGGGGGATTTCCGTCTATATATTGTAACCTTGCTTTTACTGTTGTTGTTTCAACAGATTTTCTTATATTTTCATCTGAAATCTTAAAGTCTTTTTTATCAACAAGATAATGGCAGGCTTCAATTGCAGTAATGGCGTTCATAGGCTGGTGAAATCCTAACATAGACGTTTTATACTGTTGTTTTTTGTAAGTAAAGGGTTTGTTACCTGATTCAATGGCACAATGTTTAAAATCATGATTATCAGGCATTATAAATTCAGCGTTTTTTTCCCTTGCTACTTTTTCAACAAGACGTTTTACATTATGTTTATTGTCAATTGAAAGAATAACAGCGGAATTTTGTTTAATAATTCCTGCCTTGTGGACGGCAATTTCTTCGACCGTTTCGCCTAAAATTGCGGTATGGTCGAGAGATATTGAAGTTATTACGGAAAGCAAAGGCTTTTCAATAACGTTTGTACAGTCAAGAAGCCCGCCTATACCCGTTTCAAGTACAACAACGTCACAGCCCTGCATGTCAAACCACCACATAGCAATTGCCATAGTGATTTCAAACTGTGAGTATGGTTTGTCATCAATTCTGTTTTTAATAAATTCACATATTCCGCATAATGATTCTTTGTCAATCTCAACGCCGTTTATACGTATTCTGTCGGTATAGTGAAGAACGAAAGGCGACGTAAACTGTCCGACCTTATATCCCGAATAAATCAGTGCATTTGAAATATATTCAACTGTCGAACCTTTTCCGTTAGTACCTGCCACATGAATAAAGTCAAGTTTTTTTTCGGGATTTCCTATAAGTTTCATTAAATTTTCGGCACGTGACAGGTCAGTTATTTTTCCGCCTGATTTTGTGTAGGAATTTATAAATTTCATACATTCTTCAAAGTTCATTTATATCATTCCTTTCGTTCATATATTTGTGTAGTATACGCCTGAAAGAAGCTGTACACCTATTGAAACAGCCGTTATTGCAACCCAGCAACATAAACCGAGTAAAATAGGTTTTCTGCCGTTTTTTATCAACTTGACTATATTTGTGTTCAGACCTATTGCACACATTGCCATAGCTATGAAGAACTTCGCAAGCCATTTTGCAAACGATACAAAATGTTCATTGTAAAAAGCCGTGAAAGCGTTTTCGGGGACAATTCCGACAACCGTGGTTATAACCGACGCACCTATGAAAAACAGTATGAAAAACGGGAAAATCTGTTTTATTGAAAAATTTCCTGCCTGACCGCCTGATTTTTTTGCTTTACGTGTTCTGTACAGTGCAAGTGCAAGAGTTATCGGGATAATTGCGAGAGTACGTGTTAATTTTACTGTGACGGCAGATGACAGAATACCGTCAACGCCGTAAATTCCCTCAGCGGTAGATGCTGTTGAAGTCACGGAAGAAGTGTCATTTACGGCAGTACCTGCGAATATTGCGAATCCTTCCGAGCCGAGACCGATAGCGTGACCAAACTGCGGGAAAATCAGTGCGGCAAGGACGTTGAACAGAAATATAACTGAAATAGCCTGTGCGACATCTTCGTCATCAGCCTCAATTACGGGAGCTGTTGCGGCAATTGCAGAACCTCCGCATATGGACGAACCCACACCAATCAGACAGGCAGTTTTCTTGTTTATTTTCAGTATTTTCATAAGTACAAACGCCGTTATCAGTGAAATGCTTATAGTCGAAATGATTACGGGCAGAC
Source organism: Ruminococcus sp. (assembly GCA_017622635.1). Classification (GTDB taxonomy): domain Bacteria; phylum Bacillota; class Clostridia; order Oscillospirales; family Ruminococcaceae; genus Ruminococcus. The sequence continues at coordinate 3,356 of JAGAQS010000091.1, forward strand.
TTTTACCGCCTACTTTAAGTATAGTACTTAAATTTAACGAAAATCCAAGTATTATAACTGCCCATTGCAGAATTTTTTTGGACGTGAATTTAATACCGTCTTTGAGATTGTCATTTGTTGCTGTTTTCGGCATGGCAAGAGTAATAAACATTCCGATAAGTATCGCAAATACAGGTGCACCGATTATTTCAAGTGAGAAAGAACCTATATTCAGGGTTGCAAGAAATGACGAAAGCCCAGCTATTGCGATACAAAGTATTATTCCGAGTGAATTTCTTTTTATCCAATTCATTGAAACTTTCCTTTCATTAAAAAATCAGTAATTAATATTCGTAGTCAAT
>JAGAQS010000092.1 GCA_017622635.1 Ruminococcus sp.
GGACAAATAAGAATACCCATTTTTTTCACCTCAGAGATAAACGGCAGGGTCAAGTGATGTCTCACCTATTATAACCTCAAGCTGTGGGAACTTTTCTTCAATAACGCATCTTAATTCTTCAAGGACAATATTTTCCGTATTGAAGTGACCACAGTCAAACAGCGTAATATAGCGGTTGTTTGCGTCAATCCAAACATTGTGCTTTACGTCGCCCGTAATAAGTGCATCACATTTCTTTTCTATCGCAAGGTCAAGCATAGAACCGCCCGAACCCGAACAGAACGCAAAACGCTTTATTCTGTGCGGAGTATAACGGTTCATTTTTATATACTCACAACCGAAAATATTTTTTAAAACAATGCCGAATTTTTCGGAATCCGTCTGTTCTTTAAGTTCACAAATCCAACCGAGATTATTACCGTTTCCGCAGTCCTCAAAGAACTCAGGTTCGCCCTCAAATTCAAAGTGTTCCGAAAGTTTACGGAGAATAACACCGTTTGTACCGCCCTTTGCAATATCAAGATTCGTGTGCATACATATAGCCGCAATGTCACTGTAAATAAGCCTGAAAACAGGGCTTTTCCTTGTGATTTTCTTCAACGGTTCAAAGATAACAGGGTGATGTGAAATCATAAGTTCCGCACCCTTACACTCCGCCTCATAGATTGACGGAATAGTTATGTCAAGTGCGAGCAGAACCTTACTGCACTCCATTTCATAACTCTCAACAAGCAGACCCGAGTTGTCCCACTTTTCCTGAACGTCAACGGGATAAATTTCATTGAGATAATTATAAACGTCATCGGTTTTAACTTTACCGATACCGTTTTCAAGTTTATATGCAAGAGCCGAAAAATGAACGGATTCGGAACGCATTCCGCCCTTTTCAAGTGCCTCACCCACTTTACGCAGACGCTGTGCCTCATTGGTACGGTATTTATTCGCTAACGGGTCGTCAACTCTGAAAAATCCTGCATATGATTCAGTTTCCGTCAGACGCTGGAACTGTCCGCTCCACTCCGCACACATAACAACATAAAATTTTTCACCGTCCTCGACAATTCTTTCCTCCGTAATGGCAAAATTACTGTCGTACAGCCACTTTCTCAGAACTTCCGATTTTGTCATAGGCTGAAGAATAAGACGGATTTCACTTTCTGCCAGTTTGTCGCACTTGTGAAGAATTTCAACGATAGTTTCTCCGCCCATACCTGCAATTACTATATCGGTAACTCCCTCAAGAGAAATATTTTCAAGACCGTCCGACCTGACCAGTTCCACCTTGTCGGCAATGTCATATTTCTCAACGGTACGCTGTGCCGCTCCGAGCGGTCCTACTTTAACATCAGATGCTATAACTTTTTCACATTTTCCGCTCTGAATAAGTTCAACTGCGAGATATGCGTGGTCTGTACCCACATCACAGGCTATACCTTTTCCGCTTACCATTTCCGCACACATTTTCAATCTGTTATCAAGCATTTTTTACACCTCTTGTCAATAATAATTCAATATAAATACAAAAAATACAGGCGTGCCTGAGTGACACGCCTCTGTATTGCTTTGCAATTACTTTTTCTCAGCAAAGTGAGCATTAAGTTTTTCAACGAGAGCGTCCGCATCAGTTCCGTGAACAGCACAGGCTTCCTCAATCGACTCGCCTCTTGAAGCGGGAC
>JAGAQS010000093.1 GCA_017622635.1 Ruminococcus sp.
AATAATAACAATAATAATTATAATAACGGCTACAATAATACGCCTCAGAATCAGGTTCAGACGGGGGCAGTTCAGCAGGTTACAGAGCCACAGGTGGAATATGTTACGAATATGTTCGGTGAGGTTATCGGAACGGCAGAACCTGCAACAACCGCTGTACAGCCTGCAACCGACGAAAACGGTGAGTATTACACAGAAACTACAGTTCAGGAAACAACACGGGGAAAGTCTATTCTTGAACAGTACAACGACGAAAAACAGAATAATCAAAGTAACAGTCAGAACGGAAATTCCAATAATTCAGTTAAACAGAACGACAATTATCAGATTCCGTCTGAAATAGAAATAACAATTCATTAAAATACGGAGGTTAAAAAATGGTTACTATTGAAATGGAAAACGGCAAAAAGATTAAAATCGAACTCTACCCCGACGTTGCACCGATTACCTGTGAGAACTTTGAAAAGCTCGTAAAGGACGGGTTTTATGACGGTCTCACTTTTCACAGAGTTATTTCAGGTTTCATGATTCAGGGCGGTTGTCCTCTCGGCAACGGTACAGGCGGTCCGGGCTGGAACATCAAGGGTGAATTTTCGTCAAACGGTGTTAAAAATGACCTCAAACACACAAGAGGCGTTATCTCAATGGCACGTTCAATGATGCCCGAGTCGGCAGGTTCACAGTTCTTTATCATGCATGAGGACGCACCGCACCTTGATGGTCAGTATGCCGCTTTCGGTAAGGTTGTTGAGGGTATGGACGTTGTTGACGAAATCGCAGACGTTGTGACAAATTACAACGATATGCCCCTTGAACCGCAGGTTATGAAAAAAGTCACACTGGAATAATATAAAAAAATGCCGGAGGAAATTCCGGCATTGCTTTTTAATCGGGAAAGGAATGATTTTATGCTGTATATAGGTTGTCATTTATCGGCTTCAAAGGGTTATACGGACATGGGAAAACAGGCTGAAAAAATCGGTGCAAATACGTTTGCGTTCTTTACAAGGAATCCACGTGGAGGCTCAGCAAAGGAAATAAACGTTTCCGACGTTTCGCAATATCTTGAACTGTCGGGAAAACTCGCTTTCGGAAAACTCGTCGCCCATGCACCCTATACAATGAATCCGTGTTCTGCCGACGGAAAAATAAGACACTTTTCACGTCAGGCAATGGCGGACGATTTGAAACGTATGGAATTTACACCGCATAATTACTATAATTTTCACCCCGGTTCACACGTGAAACAGGGTGTTGACGCAGGTATAGAATTTATTGCCGAACAGCTTAACGGTGTTCTTACTTCGGAACAGACAACAATTGTCCTGCTTGAAACAATGGCGGGAAAGGGTTCTGAGGTCGGCAGAAACTTTGAAGAACTCCGTGCGATAATGGACAGGGTTGAACATAAAGAAAAACTCGGTGTCTGTTTTGATACCTGTCATGTGTGGGACGGCGGTTATGATATAGTGAACAGACTTGACGGCGTTCTTGAACAGTTCGACAAAGTTATAGGTATTGAGAAAATCAGGGCAATTCACCTTAATGACAGTATGAATCCGCTCGGTTCTCATAAGGACAGGCACGCAAGAATAGGTGAGGGGCATATAGGTGCAGACGCACTTATACGTATTATAAACCGTCCTGAATTTAAGGGACTGCCCGTCATTCTTGAAACACCGAACGATATGGACGGTTATGCGAAAGAAATAAAGTTTTTGAGTGAAAACTATAACGGATAAAATTTTATATATTAAAAAAGCAAGTCGAAAAATATCGGCTTGCTTTTTTGTGTTTTGGATTATTACGATTTAATAAACGGTTTTATCAGAAAATTGTCAGGCATTTCTTTCAACGCCTCATCAACGGCTTTATCAATATCCATAGTTTTTTCTTTGATACGGATTTTTTCAATGAACCATGCATATTCGTTTAATGGTTTACAGGCGTTCAAAAGGTCTCTGTTATGTCCGTAGTTGATGTTAATCATAGTGACTTTCACTTCAATATCGGGCTGGGAATCTTTTTCAAAAGCATCTGAAAGACTTAAAAAAGTACGCTCATATTTTTAATCAGTTGATTGTAATGATTTCGCCGTAGAGTTCACGGGGAGCACCGACAGCGTTTGATTCGTCGGTGTCAATGTGCATTGCACGTGCGTACTTTTCAGAAACACGGCATACAACGTCACCGAGAACGGCACTTCTTTCGGGAGTTTCAAGTTTTACCCATACAACCTGCTTGTCTGTAACACCGAGTTCTTCAGCATCGGCAGGAGTGAGGTGAATGTGTCTTTTTGCAACGATAACGCCTTCTGAGATTTCAACTTCACCCTTAGGTCCGATAAGCTTACAAGCACCTGAACCTGCAATATCTCCTGATTCCTTTACAGTTCCGGCCCGACCGTCGTATTCACCTTTTGCGCCTCGATGCCGAACAGCTTCAACAGCCCCTTTGCCGCGCGGTCGATTGCCGTCATCGACTTCAAAAGAGGGGCTTTTTTGTCCAGCGTTTCCCCCGT
>JAGAQS010000094.1 GCA_017622635.1 Ruminococcus sp.
CATATTCACTTTCAAGGAAGTTCGGGGGCGACGGGAGGTACTTGAACAGATAGCGACAAGTATTGAATATGACGAAAAAACAGAGACTTTTACTTTCATTCCTCCCGACGATTTTGACCGACATCGTGGTGAACCGCCGAAAAAGTATGAAAGTAAACCCGAAAATATTGTTGTAAAGCCTGCTGAAACAACAGAGGAAAAAACTTCTGTTCAGGAAACGACGGAAGAAGTTAAAGAAGTTCAGAAAGAACCCGAAACTGAAAAATCAGAAGAAAAAAACGAATTTTCCGAAGTACCTGAACGGGAAACGGAAGAAATACCGTCTGAAACAGAACCGGACACGCAGGCGGAAGAAACGTCCCCCGATTTACCGCCTTACGAAGATACGACGGATTTTTCTGTCCCTGAAGTTCCGAGTAAACCGAATAATAATTATGATGACCGGCATCATAATGACGACTGGCAGAACAATGACAGACTGTTTGATTATCCGCCATATAATGACTACCGCCCTGAAGATAACCCACCGCCCTATGATTATAATGATAATTTCGGTCATTGGTGGGGCGATTACGATAATTATCATAATTATGAAAATGGTATTTCCCCGCAGTCATATAACAATACGGAATATATTGTCTCTCCGTTGGTAAGCACTTTGGGAGACAAGCCGTCAGATGTTACCGAAAAACAGCCTTTTATGGACGATATGAAGAAAAACGGTGAACCTGTTCCGAAAACTTTCGGGTCTGTGGAATTTTTTGTCCTTATGGCAGACAAAAACGGTAATTATCTCGCCGTGCTTAACAATGAAGACATTGACAACGAGACAGCACAGTCATACGTCAGCAATATCATAAATAAAAAAGAAGATACAGGTATGTTTGATTCGTATCAGTTCTACAGTGTCCCGAAAGATAACGGAAGTCTTATCGCACTTACCGACAAGAGTGACGAAACAAAAGTCCTTAAACAGTTTATACGTACAACTATTATAATAGGTTCGGTTACTCTTGTGCTTCTTTCGTTTGTGGCATATTTTCTCAGTAAGAAAAGTATAGAACCTATAAAAATGGCTTTTGAAAAACAGAAACAGTTTATTTCCGATGCAAGCCATGAACTTAAAACACCCCTTACCGTAATTTCGGCAAACGCCGATGTCCTTTCGGGCGAGATAGGCGAAAACAAGTGGCTTAATTACATAAAGTCGCAGACCGACAGAATGAATCTTCTTGTCAATGATTTGCTCAGTCTGACAAGGCTTGAGAATAATACTTCAAATTTCATATGCACGGATTTCAATTTAAGTCAGGCGGTCACGAATACGGCACTTCCCTTTGAGTGCAGGGCTTTTGAAACAAACAAGAAATTTATTGTTGACGTTGAGGACGGTATAACGGTAAACGGCAGTGAACAGCATATAAAACAGATGACGGCAATTTTTATTGACAATGCACTTAAATATTCAAATAACGGCGGTATTGTCCGTGTGAACCTTAAAAAACAGGGCGACAGGAAAATATTGTCCGTATATAACACGGGTACAGGTGTCAAGGAAGAGGAAAAAGACAAGATTTTTGAAAGGTTCTACAGGAGCGACGACTCACGTTCACGTCAGAATATCAGCGGTTACGGTCTCGGTCTTGCAATAGCAAAGTCAATTATTGACAAGCATAAGTTTAAAGTAAACGTCGAGAATGACGAGGGAAAAAGCATATGTTTTGTTATTGTCATGTAAAATCCTGAATAAAATAAGATATTCCGCACACACTTATGAAAAGGAGGCGGAATTTTATGAACATAACACCTGAAATGTACAGTCAAATGACAGAAAAGGCTTCTCCGAAATCCAACTCAAAGGTAAATGTAAGCGTTGCCTTTGCGGTTGGCGGGGGAATCTGTGTGATAGGGCAGATTTTTATGACGGTTTTTGAAAGGTACGGACTTGACAAAACGTCCGCAAGTGCATGGACTTCAATAATACTTGTCACTGCAAGTGCGGTGTGTACGGGTTTCGGCTGGTATGAAAAACTTGCAAAACACGCCGGAGCAGGTACTCTTGTACCGATAACGGGCTTTTCAAATGCTATAAGTTCCTCCGCTATAGAGGCACAGTCGGAAGGGTATATACTCGGTGTCGGTGCAAAAATATTCACCATTGCAGGACCTGTTATATTATACGGTCTTGCGGCGGCGGTTCTTTACGGAATTATATATTATATATTCTGAAAATAAAAAAAACAGGCGGGGTAATATTACCCTGCCCAATACAAAATAAATTCAAAATAAATATGTGTAGAACAAAAGAAAGGAGACAACAAAACGAGTGTAAATAACTGAATATTATTTAACACTATGGTTATTATATCTTATTTCTGCCTTTCAGTCAAGGGAATTTTGAAAAAAATTATGGAATTACAACAATTTCTGTCATTTTAAACAATATTCCGACGGGCTTCTACAGCGTTTTACACAAATGAATTTTAATATCGGCGGATTTGTGGAAAATTGTGTCGCATTATGAGTTTTCGGCTATATTACGTTGCTTTACATAGATAAATTTTTATGATACGATAAATATATGAAAATTCTGTCATTTACGGCGGAATTTTTCTTTTTGTTCAGATATTGTCTTATTGTGATTTGTGTGATATAATTATTGTAAATAAAAAAATATCAGGTTCGGAATTCAGACAAAAGCTGAATTACATGACAGAAATGGTAAGCGGTACAAAACTTGAAAAAGGTTTTTGATTTATAAAAAGGGAACAGAAATGATTGTTGAATAAACACAAAGGAGAAAAACAATGAAGAATTTACTTTTTATAGGTGACGTTGTGGGAAAGGCAGGGTGTGACTTTCTTTCCGCAAAGTTACCGCAGATAAAACGTCAGTATAATATTGATATAACAGTTGTCAATGCGGAAAATTCCGCACAGGGAAACGGCGTTACAAGACAGTCGGCGGAATCGGTCATAAAAGCAGGTGCTGACGTTATAACAACGGGAAACCACGCTTTCAGACGCAGGGAAGAACTTGACATATACGACAGGGACTATATTATAAGACCTGCCAATTATCCTGAGGGGGCTTGTGTGGGAAAAGGCGTGTGCGTTCTTGATATGGGTGCTTATTCCGTTGCGGTGGTGAATCTTATGGGAACGGCTTACCTTGAACCGCTTGACAACCCTTTTACAAAGATTGACGAAATTCTTGAAGATATCCACACGAAAAATATATTTGTTGACTTTCACGCAGAAGCCACTTCCGAAAAGAAAGCCATGGGTTATCATCTCGCAGGAAAAGTAACGGGCGTTTTCGGTACTCATACCCATGTACAGACAGCCGACGAAACCGTTATTGATGGACACACCGCCTATATCACAGATGCAGGAATGACGGGTGTTGAGAGGTCGTGTCTCGGTGTTGAAATAAAATCTGCTGTTGACAGACTTAGATTCCGTATGCCTGTACGTTTCAGAGAGGCTGAGGGAAAGTGTTTTCTTTGCGGTGTGGTTGTTGCCTTTGATGAAAAATCGGGCAAATCGCACAAAATTGAACGTATTATTATAAGATAATATACAAAATTTAATCGCACCGACGGAATTTTCATTTTATCAATTGACAAATCGTTTTTTGTGTGCTAAAATATATCTGTCGGTTATTATACGATATTATGTGTCTTAAAGGCACGCAACATTGAAATGCAGGAGGGTCATTATCATGGAAGTTTTAAAAGTTTCATCACATTCATCACCAAATTCTGTTGCCGGAGCAATTGCCGGAGTTATCAGAGAACAGAAAGCCGTTGAGGTTCAGGCAGTCGGAGCAGGTGCTGCAAATCAGGCTATAAAAGCAATAGCAATTGCAAGAGGTTATCTCGCACCGATTGGCATTGACCTTATTTGTATTCCCGCATTCGCCAACATTCAGATTGACGGCGAGGAAAGAACCGCTATAAAGCTTATCTGCGAACAGAGATAATCTGAAAATTTAAAGCTGTTTTTTACGGGACGGACTTTGTTCGTCCCTTATTTTATAAAGAGGTGATTATTATGAAAAAATTCAAAAGAATAATTACTGCCGTTACTGCAACGGTTCTGTCAGCTGTCGGTATGGTTGGAATGAATGTATGTGCAGATGATACTGACAATATTATTATGGGTGATGTAAATTCTGACGGTAAATTCACTGTTGCCGATGTGACTTTGTTTCAGAGCCGGATTATGGGAAAAGATGTAACTTTGAATAGCTATCAGGCTGTTGACTTCTGTGAGGACGGCGTACTTGATTCTTTTGACCTTTGCATGATGAAAAGTGAACTCCTTGCTTATAACAGTTCTGAAGAATATTCTGTCAAAAATCCTGTTGTGATTGATGAGTTTACACCGTGTACCGATACTGTTGAAGATGCATTTTTTTCCGAATTTTTTACTGTTACTATAAAACATCAGTACAGTGACCCTGAACGTGTATGGACAGTTGACGACTTTGAAGGTGTAGAAAATATTAAGGCTGTTGAACAATATGATTTAAGAAGTCCACACAGGCACGTTTTATGGGTATACCTGTATAATCCGTCTCATGAAAGTGTATTAAAGGCTATTCATGATATTGAAGCACTGAACATTAAGGAAATCAAGGAAATTCAGACATACAAGGTTTTTGGAGTTCCTGAACCTGATACGGCAAAATAATTATATAAAAAGGAGTGCATGGAGATTATGCCTGAAAAACTTTTCGGCGGAACAGAAACTTTAAAGGGTGTAGGAGAGGCAAAGGCTGAAAAATATCTGAAACTCGGTATAAAATCGGTCTATGACCTGCTTTGTCATTTTCCGAAAAACTACCTTGATTTTCACAATAACGTTTCAATAGAAGATTCGGAAGTCAATGAATACAACTGTCTTAAACTTAAAATAAAAAGCAAGTCAGCACCGCAGGCAGTGAGAAACAGGCTTGTTGTGTGCAAGGCTGTTGCAACCGACGGCACTGACGATATAACCGTTGTGATGTTCAATAATGTCTATGCATTTCAGTACCTAAAAACAGGATATGAATATTATATGTACGGTAAAGTTACGGAGAATCTTTTCGGCAAGGAAATAACTTCGCCTGTTTATATACATTCGGGTGAAAAAAATTTCATTCAGCCTATATATAAACTCACTCAGGGACTTACCGTAAATGTATTGCGTAATGATATGAAACAGGCTATTGCTCTCATGAAAAGTGAACCGTTCGAAACACTGCCCGAAAGTATCATGAAAAAATACAATCTTTGTCCGCTTATGTGGTCTCTTGAAAATATCCATTTCCCCGAAAGCAAAGTTTCGGCTGATATGGCACGCCGTCGGCTCGCTTTTGACGAACTTCTTAAACTACAGCTTGGTATGATGATTATGAAAAACCGTTCAAGAACGCACACAGGCTTTAAAATGGACAGTTCCGTTAAAATTTCCGACTTTGTAAAGAGTCTGCCATTTGAACTGACAGGCGACCAGAAAAAAGCGTCCCTTGAAATAATAAAAGACCTCTGCCGTGATGTACCTATGAACAGGCTTTTACAGGGTGATGTAGGAAGCGGAAAGACTGCCGTTGCAGGAATTGCCTGTTGTTTTGCGGCAAGAAACGGTGTACAGTCCGCACTTATGGCACCCACCGAAATACTCGCCGTCCAGCATTACAGGACTTTAAGCAGTTTCTTTGAACCGTTCGGAATTAAAGTCTGTCTGCTTACAGGTTCACTGAAAAGCAGGGAAAAAAATGAACTCCGTGAAAAAATAGCCAGCGGTGAATATGATGTAATTGTAGGCACTCACGCTATTATACAGAAAGACGTTGAATATAAATCTCTTGGTCTTGTTATAACGGACGAACAGCACCGTTTTGGTGTTGCACAAAGAACGGCTCTCGCAGAAAAGGGAAATACTCCCCACAAGCTCGTAATGTCAGCCACTCCCATACCACGAACACTCGCACTTATTATTTACGGTGATTTGGATATATCGGTTATTGCACAGTTACCAAAAGGCAGAAAACCTATAAAAACTTATGCCATTACGGGAAAAATGCGTCACAGGGCTTTTAATTTTGTACGTCAACGTCTTGCGGAGGGCAGACAGGCATATGTTGTATGCCCCATGATTGAGGAGAGCGAAAGTGAACTTTTTGCAGTAAAGTCATATGCCGAAAATGCCGTAAAATCCGACCTTGCAGGTTACAGGACGGAACTTCTTCACGGTAAAATGAAACCTGCCGAAAAAGACAGTGTTATGAATGATTTCCGTGACGGAAAAATTGATGTGCTTATATGTACGACGGTTGTTGAGGTAGGCGTGGACGTTCCCAATGCGTCAGTTATTGTTATAGAAAACGCCGAACGTTTCGGACTTTCACAGATTCACCAGTTGAGAGGACGTGTGGGACGTGGACAGTTTGAAAGTACCTGCATACTTATAACAGACAACACTTCCGAAGAATGTCTGCACAGAATGAAAATAATGTCGTCCAAGACAGACGGCTTTGAAATTTCTGAAGAAGATTTGAAAATGCGTGGACCGGGTGACTTTTTCGGAAACGCACAGCACGGACTGCCTCCAATGAAAATAGCTGACCTTTCGTGCAGTAATGAGATTATGAACATGGCACGGGAATGTGCGGGGGAAATTCTCGGAGATGACCCCATGCTTGAAAAAGAATGTTATCACTCTCTTAAAATGGACGTTATAAGACTTTTTGACAAGGATATAACAGGTTAATCAATGTTTTTTTGAAAATTTTTCGTACATTTTTTGCGGATATACCGTTATTCTCAATTTTTTTCAAAAAAATCTGAAATTTTTTTCAAAAAATGCTTGACAAATCGGAAAACCTGTGCTATAATAATATACGTCGTCAGGGACAAGACGACAAAATGTTAAGAAAGTAATGGGGGTTTAGCTCAGCTGGGAGAGCATCTGCCTTACAAGCAGAGGGTCACAGGTTCGAGCCCTGTAGTCCCCACCAGAAGGGCCCGGTGGTTCAGTTGGTTAGAACGCCGCCCTGTCACGGCGGAGGTCGAGAGTTCGAGTCTCTTCCGGGTCGCTTTCTTATCTGCTTCTGTAGCTCAGTCGGTAGAGC
>JAGAQS010000095.1 GCA_017622635.1 Ruminococcus sp.
ATGACGGTATATTCAATGAAAACGATATTATATTGATTAGAGACTTTATATTAGGTAAAATAGAACAGTTCTAAAATAGAAATCTGCACCCGTATTATTCAGGTGCAGATTTTTTATGTTTCGGACTATAATAAAAAAACAGGTATACCCTAAGATATACCTGTTTTTTCTTAATGGTGGAGCATAGGGGACTCGAACCCCTGACTTCCACACTGCCAGTGTGACACGCTCCCAGCTGCGTTAATGCCCCATGAATATATAATATCATATAAACAGGAAAAAGTCAATACCTGTTTTTAGTTTTTTATGTGAAATAATTGTTTTGCTTGACATAGTATATATTTAATGTTATAATATTTTTAGTGAATCCCCCTGAAAATATATTATAAAAAGGAGAATTTATTATGCATATTTTAAAAAGAACAACAGCCTTTCTTTTTGCCCTTGTAAGTATGGCTACAATGAATGGTATGTGTGCTGTTGCAGGCGGTGAGAAAGGAATATTTACGGACGAAACGGTAGAATTTTATAATTACTGGAAAGAAAGATATGTTGTACAGGATACATATGTAACTGACGAAAAGCAGTATTATGTATGGTACAGCGACGAGGAATATTCAGATAACAATACAGGCATTGAAGTTACTGTTTCCGAAGCACAGGGTTATGGTATGCTTATTGCGGCAAGTATGGCTGAATATGATATTTATGCAAAGGATATTTTTGACGGAATGTACCGTTATTACAGGTCACATCTCAGCGAAATAGGTCCGAACCTCATGGCGTGGCAGCAGCAGGACAACGGAACGGCAATTGTGAATGTGTCGGGAGCGGATTCCGCAACAGACGGTGATATGGATATAGCTTATTCACTGCTTATAGCCGACAGTGTGTGGGGCAGTGATGAGGGAATTGACTATAAGCAGTCAGCCATTGACATTATAAACGATATAATGAAATACGAAGTAAATAAAACTGACTGGGTTTTACAGCTTGGTGACTGGGCGTACTATACAGATGAAAGTGACGTGAATTATTCGGCAACAAGAGCGTCTGATTTTATAATGCAGTATATGCCTGTTTTTGCGGAGGTCACCGGTGATGAACGCTGGCTGAATGTCTATGACAGTACATACCGTATTATTGACAGTATAGTTGACGAATATAATACGGGTATTCTTCCCGACTTCATTGTAAAGGACAGCGAAACGGGTAAATTTATACCGTCGCCCCCGAACTTCCTTGAAAGTGAATATGACGGATACTACTATTATAACAGTTGCCGTACACCTTGGCGTATAGGTATGGACTATCTTATAAATAAAAACAGTTCGGCTAAAAAATTCTCTGATACTATAACGTCGTTCATTTCAAAGGCGACAAACGGTGACCCGTCTGAAATAAAGGCAGGTTACAAACTTGACGGTACACCTGTTGAGGATTATGACGACTTGTGCTTTATCGCACCTTTTATGATTACATCTGCTTATGATGATGATAAGACATGGCATGACGCTGTTCGTGATACTGTTCTTAACTACGGTGAAGATGTTTACTTTGGTGATACAATAAAAATGCTTTGTCTTATGGTAGATGACGGCGGTTGGATTGTTCCCGAATATCGACAGGAGAGTGTTGAAGGTGATGTAAATTCCGACGGAGAGTTCAGCGTGGCGGACGTTGTTTCAATGCAAAAGTATATTCTCGGTACGGAATCACTGAAAGACCTGAAAGCAGGAGACGTGAACAAAGACGGTTATGCAGATTCTTTTGACCTTAGTTTAATGAAGAAAATGATAATATCAAAATAATAATTCAGATGCACTCTTTTCGTATAAAAATATGGAAAGAGTGCATTCCGGTATGGACAAATTTAAAAATAAGTGTTATAATATAATCGTAATTTTTTGAAAACAGAGGTGACCTACTATGAATCTGGACAGGGTGATAGCCGTACGCAATACAAAGACAATTTACCGTGACGGCGACAAATGTATAAAAGTATTCAATCAGGATTATACAAGTGCGGACGTACTGAATGAAGCATTTAATCAGGCTATGGCAGCGGAATCGGGTTTAAGCGTGCCGAGAATAAAGGAAGTTTCCGAACATGACGGCAAATGGGCTATAACTTCCGAATATATTATCGGCAAGTCCCTTTCTCAGCTTATGGACGAATTTCCCGACAGAACAGATGAATATCTGAATCTGCTTGTTGATTTACAGTTGAAAGTACATTCAAAAAGCTGTCCGACGCTTAAACGTCTCAGAGACCAGATGAACCGTAAAATTAAAAATTCGGGTCTTGACGCTACAGACAGGTTCGCACTCCATACACGTCTTGACTCAATGCCCAGACACAATAAACTTCTTCACGGCGATTTCAACCCGTCGAATATAATAATTTCACAGTCGGGAACACCGTATATTTTAGACTGGTCTCATGCGGTTCAGGGAAACTCTTCGTCTGATTCTGCCATTACTTATCTTACATTCATGCTCGGCAGTGACAGTTACACGGCAAACAGATATATTGAAATGTTCTGTGAAAAAAGCGGAACTGAACTGGATTATGTAAAGAAATGGTTTCCGATATCAGCGGCGGCAATGTCTGTACAGCGTAACGGTGAAGAAAGAAAGTTCCTGCTTGAATTTGCGGAAAAATCAATAAATGAAAAGAGGTAGATTTTTATGAAAGTAACAATATGTATCGGTTCGTCGTGCCACATAAAAGGCTCACGCAGTGTTGTTGAACAGTTGCAGGAACTGGTTGCGGAAAATAATCTCGGTGACAGGGTTGAACTTTCAGGCACATTCTGTATGGGAAAGTGTCAGCAGGGTGTATGTGTGACTGTTGATGACAGATTTTTTTCAGTATCTCCCGAAACTGTAAAACAGTTTTTTGAAACGGAGGTCATGGCAAAGTTATGATTTGCAATTCAGCCGTGAACGGAGGTAATATATATGTCTGATTTTCTTACCCTGAAAAAATCCAACTGTAAGAACTGTTATAAATGCATACGTCACTGCCCTGTAAAATCAATACGTTTTTCGGGAAATCAGGCTCATATTATCGGGAATGACTGTATTCTGTGCGGACAGTGTTTTGTTGTATGTCCGCAGAACGCAAAGGAAATTGCTGACGGTACGGAAAAAGTACGTGTTCTTTTGCAGAGCGGAAAACCCGTTGTTGCAAGTATAGCACCGTCGTTTATAGCGAATTATGAGGGAACGGGAATAGAGGCTATGCGTGAGGCACTGAAAAAACTCGGCTTTTATGATGCCGAAGAAACGGCAGTCGGTGCAACCATAGTCAAGACGGAGTATGAAAGACTTGTCAACGAAGAAAAGAACGATATAATAATTACTTCATGCTGTCACTCGGTAAATCTTCTTGTACAGAAGTATTTCCCGAATGAACTGCCGTTCCTTGCAAAAGTACTTTCACCCATGCAGGCACATTGTGCGGATATAAAGAAACGTATTCCCGAAGCAAAGACCGTATTTATAGGACCTTGTCTTTCCAAAAAGGACGAAGCCGAAATGTACGGCGGAACGGTTGACGCAGTTCTTACTTTTGAGGAGCTGACTGTATGGTTTAAGTCGGAAAATATAACACCTGAAAAGAAAATTATCGGTAATAATGAAAGTCTTGCGAGACTTTTCCCGACAACAGGCGGTATATTAAAGACCATGACAAATAAAAATCCCGATTATGTATATATGGCGGTTGACGGTGTAGAAAACTGTATCAACGTACTCAGGGATATTGAAAACGGAAATATACATAAATGTTTTATAGAGATGTCGGCTTGTTCGGGAAGCTGTACGGGCGGACCTGTGATGGAAAAGTATCACCGCAGTCCTGTCAGGGATTTTATGGCGGTTTCACAGTATGCGGGAAAACAGGATTTTGATGTTGTACAGCCCGAAGTTCAGGAAATCGCAAAAAGTTTTTCATATATAGAGAGGAATACTGCTGTTCCGAGTGAGAACGAAATAACCGAAATCATGAAACGCATGGGAAAATTCCGTCCTGAGCAGGAGCTGAACTGTGGAAGCTGTGGTTATAATACGTGCCGTGAAAAAGCGGTTGCGATATATCAGGGAAAGGCGGAAATTTCAATGTGTCTGCCGTTCCTGAAGGACAAGGCGGAGAGTTTTTCGGATACGATTGTTAAGAATACTCCGAACGGTCTTATTGTCCTCAACGATATGCTTGAAGTACAGCAGATAAACAAAACCGCACTTTCTATCATGAACCTGCGTTCTGCCGGTGACATTCTCGGCGACCAGGTTATAAGAATCCTTGACCCTTGCCCTTTCATTGAGGTACAGAGTACAGGCAGGGGCATCTATAACGAGCGTACTTATCTTGCTGAGTATCAGCGTTATGTTGAACAGACGATAGTTCCCGACAGTGAAAGTCAGATGCTCATCTGTATTATGCGTGACGTTACCGACGAGGAAAACGAACGTGAAAAGAAAGAATCAATAAGCAGGCAGACGGTTGAAGTCGCTGACAGGGTTGTTGACAAACAGATGAGGATTGTTCAGGAAATAGCCTCACTTCTCGGTGAAACTGCTGCCGAAACTAAAATTGCACTGTCAAAATTAAAGGAGTCAATTACGAATGAATGATTTGTGTGCGGATATTGGTTATAAAAGTATCAATCATTACGGTGAACAACTCTGCGGTGACCACGTTGACATAGTTGAACAGGGTGAAAATTCAACCGTAATAGTTCTTGCGGACGGTCTCGGAAGCGGAGTAAAGGCGAGTATACTTTCGACCCTTACTTCAAAAATCATTTCTACCATGATATCGGCAGGACTTCCCATTGAAGAATGTGTTGCGACAATTGCAGAAACACTGCCTGTATGTTCCGTGCGTGGCGTTGCCTATTCGACTTTTACAATAATACGTCTCATGAACAACGAAACCGCTGAAATTATACAATATGACAATCCGCAGGTCATTTTTATACGTGATGCCGAAAGCACTGACTACACGAAAAACGAAATGAACATAGACGGAAAGAAAATTTATCGTTCCGTAATAAAACTGCGTGAGAATGACTTATTTATTGCAATGAGTGACGGCTGTCCCCATGCAGGTATCGGAAATTCATATAATTTCGGCTGGAAAACGGAAGATATAGCTTCATTTGTAGAAAGTCTCGTCCCCGTCGGTTTTACGGCGAAAACACTTTCAACAATGATTGTTGACGAATGTGAAAAACTTTACGGGTACAAGGCAGGCGACGACGCAACGGCTTGTGTTGTTAGAATCCGTAAGAGAGAACCCATGAATATTCTTTTCGGTCCGCCCTCAAACCGTGACGACTGTGGCAGAATGATGAGTCTGTTTTTTTCAAAGGCAGGAAAACACATTATATGCGGAGGTACTACCGCTACTATTGCAGGGCAGTGGCTCGGAAAACCCGTCAGGGCAAGCCTTAAATTTGAACGGAGTGACATACCCCCGACTGCTGAAATAGAGGGCGTTGACCTTGTGACAGAGGGCGTTATTACGGTAAGTAAAGTTCTTGAATATGCGGTTGACTATGTGAACGAAAACAAACTTTATGAGGAGTGGAATTTTCAGGAAAACGGTGCTGCAAAGATAAGCCGTATGTTGTTTGAGGAAGCGACGGATATAAACTTTTATGTCGGAAAGGCTGTCAATCCTGCACACCAGAATCCGAATCTGCCCATAAATTTCAGTATAAAAATGAATCTTGTTCAGGAACTTTCGGAGTGTCTGAAAAAAATGGGCAAAAGAATAAAGGTTATTTATTTTTGAGGTGAAATATGAGAAAGTTTGATACAAAAGTACAATATCTTAAATATAAAGTACTGAGAGAGGTTGCAAGGCAGGCGTGGAATGACACACTTCTTGAAAACCTTATAAGTATTCCTGAAATTATTGTCCCCGGAAAAACACCGACAATGCGTTGTTGTGTTTATAAGGAGAGGGCTATTTTAGGGGAAATGGTTAAGCTTGCAATAGGCGGTGACAAGGAAAACCCGAATGTGATTGAAGTGATTGATATTGCCTGTGACGAATGCCCCGCAGCAGGATATGAAATAACAGATTCATGCAGGGGCTGTCTTGCACACCGCTGTGAAGAAGTATGTCCGAGGGGTGCTATTACATATGACCACAATCACACGGGACATATTGACAAGGAAAAGTGTATCGAGTGCGGAAAATGTGCGTCTGTCTGTCCGTATTCGGCGATTGTGAACAGAAAGCGTCCGTGTCAGAATGCGTGCAAGATAAAAGCCATATATATTAATGATGAGAATGCGGCTTCAATTGATAATGACAAGTGTATAGAATGTGGGGCGTGTGTATATCAGTGTCCTTTCGGTGCAATTATGGACAAATCGTATATTCTTGACGTAATTGATATGCTGAAAAAGAGTGAAAACGGAAAGAATTTCAAGGTATATGCAGTTGTTGCACCGTCGATTTCAAGTCAGTTTTCATATGCTAAACTCGGTCAGGTTGTCAGCGGACTTAAAAAAATCGGTTTTCACACCGTAGTTGAGGCGGCACTCGGTGCTGATATGGTGGCGGACGCTGAATCACGTGAACTTGCTGAAAAAGGTTTCCTTACAAGTTCATGCTGTCCTGCTTTTGTGAAGTACATAAAATCCGCTTTTCCCGAAATGGCAGAACATATTTCACACAACCTTTCGCCTATGGCTTCAATCTCAAAGTATATAAAGGAAAGACACGAAAATGCAAAAGTTGTGTTTATAGGACCGTGTACCGCCAAAAAGTCGGAAGTCAAACTTGAGACGGTAAAGCCTTATGTTGATTCGGCAATGACTTTTGAAGAACTTCAGGCTTTGTTTGACAGTAAAGATATTGATATAACTGCACTCGAAGAAGATGTTTTGAACAATGCCTCATATTATGGCAGAATCTTTGCAAGGAGCGGTGGACTTTCCGAAGCCGTTGAGCAGGGTCTCAGGGAAAACGGTATTGATGATTTCACACTTGAGGCTTGTGTATGTGACGGAATAGAAGAATGCCGTTCGGCTCTCATGAAAGCAAAGCGTAATGTACTGAAAGCCAATTTTATTGAGGGAATGGCGTGCAACGGTGGCTGTATCGGCGGTGCAGGCTGTCTCACTCACGGAGAAAAAAACAAGACTCAGGTTGACAAGTACGGCAGGGAAGCAATGGAAAAAAATATATCCGATGCCATATCAGTTCTGAAATAACTGTGTTTTTTGTTAAATATATATGTTATTGAAGCGTATTACAATAATACGCTTTGATTTTTTCTGATTTTTTTGTTGATTATGCTACTCTTTTTGCTGACTGTTTTTTGTGAAAATGCACAAATTATACAATTCGTAATAGTATGTTACGCCGAAATTATACTTTTTAGTCAAAAAAATATTGACATTTTTAAAATGTGGTGCTATAATTATGACACTGCAAACGATTCATTAATGCATTTTTACTACAAATAAATATACTTGCCATGATTTGCAAAAGTTTAAGGAAAGGCAGGCTGATAATTTTATGCTTTTGAAAAAAATAAGATTATTGAATATCGTTATATGTATAATTACTGTTCTGTCGCTTCTTTCACTGATGATTCCGTCACAGAAAATTCATGCGGAGGATGGAAATAAATCTCTTACACTGGTATGCGTAAATGATGATGTTGTTCTTCCGGGTATGCAGTGGAAACTTTACAAGGTCGGCAAACGACGCAATACAGCACAGAATTTTGTGCAGACGGGCGATTTTTCGGCATTTCAGGTTAATCTGCGTAATCTCACCGTGGAAAGAGTAACAGAAGCCGCACAGTCTTTTCAGGCTTATGCGATTGCAAACAAAATCAAGCCGTTGAGAGAGGGTACAACAGACAAAAACGGAGAAGTTACTTTTACAGGTCTTGACGCAGGTCTTTATCTTCTGTCAGGAAAACTTCTTAAAATCGACAGTCATTATTATGTACCGGGTGTATCTCTTGTTGAAATAAAAGAAGATGATGATAATTTAAGATATAATGCATATCCTAAGTTCTCATATCAGGTAATGAATGCAACACCGAAAAATTATACTGTAAGGAAAGTCTGGTCAAATGATGAGGACAGAATAGACGAACGTCCGAAATCAGTTACCGTTAATATTTACAGGGACGATGAATTTTATGATTCCGCTGTCCTTGATGAATCAAATGACTGGAAATACAGGTGGGTTGATGATAAGGGCGTTTCTTCATGGATTGTAATGGAAGATGAAATCCCTTCCGATTATGAAATGAAAGTTACTTATGATGAATCACATTATCTTATTGAAAACGCCTACTTTGAAGATGCAGGAACATTTACTGTTACAACTACAGTCACTACTGCATCAACTACCACTTTGGTATCCAACAATACAGTGACAACAACGGCAACAGGCTCAGGTTCGATTGGTGACGGTTCTGACACAAGAACAAATACAACAACTGTTACTACAGTTTCAGGACCTATTGGCGACGGTTCTGCAACAAGAACAAATACGGCGACTACAGTTTCAGGTCCTATCGGTGACGGTTCTGCAACAAATACAACAACGTCAGGTACGGGCGATAACAATTCGTCAACAAAAACAGGAACGTCGTCCGGTTCAGGTGGAGGAAATAGCGGAGGTTCTGGCGGTGGAAACAGCGGAAGCTCCGGCAACGGAAAACTTCCGCAGACAGGTCAGTTATGGTGGCCCGTTGTACCGCTTTCAATCGGCGGTGTGATTCTTATTGCGGCAGGTCTGACAATAAGGGCAAGAAAAAAATCAGATGAATGATAACTTTATTTAAAAGGAATTGAGTGTATGACTGATAAGGAACTGCGTAAGCTGAAACGTTCTGAACTGCTTGATTTGCTGTTATATATGCGTAAAGAACTTGACGAACTTCAGGAGGAAAACGAAAACCTCAGAAAACAACTGAAAGATTCGGCGGAAAACCGTGAAATGCTTGAAAAAATTTTTAAAGCCGTATGTACGGAAGAACAGAAAAAGGAGTCTGACGTATGAGCAGAAAACGGCTGAATGTTTCAATGGAAAATCTTCCGACTGCCGAACAGTTTGAATCGGAACTGAAACGTATAAGATACCGCAAGGATTTTTCAAGAATATTGAAAAGCACGATTTCGTCACTTCTTGTGGTTGCGGCAATTGCAGTGCTTATCTCAATGCTTCTGCTTCCTATTCTCAGGGTTACGGGTTCAAGTATGACTCCTACAATGCAGAATGATGAACTTGTTGTTTGTTCAAAGAGAAGCAACTTCAAGGCAGGAGATATTGTGGCATTCTACTACAATAACAAAATTCTCCTTAAAAGAGTTATAGGAACGGCAGGCGACGTTATAGACATCAAAGAGGACGGCACTGTTTTTCTGAACGGTGAGGAACTCGATGAACCTTATGTCAATGAAAAATCTTTGGGAACGTGTGATATTGAATTGCCTTATCAGGTCCCCGACAACAGAATATTTGTAATGGGTGACCACCGTTCAGTTTCTGTTGACAGCCGTTCAACTACTGTGGGTTGTATCGCTGATGAATATGTTATCGGAAAAGTTATTTTCAGACTATGGCCCTGGAAATCAATTGGTACAGTATGATTTTTGAATTTATGTAATATTTATTAAAAAATTTTAGAGGAGGGAGCTTCATTGAAGAGATTTCAATCTATTATTCAGAAATATATTACAAATCATCAGAAACATAAAAAATATCTTGCGGCAGTGTTAGCTCTGTCCATTCTTGTGTCATTCGCTGTTCCTGTCAGCCTTATTATGCCCGCTGTCAGCATGACAAATGGTGAATCTCCGCAGGCTGACTATGATAATAATATTGTGGCTTTGGCTAATGATACACCACCTGCATTTGATTTAAGTCAGTATCCTGATTGTTTGGATATGATGAGTGCTAATAGTTGGAGTATGTATGTTAGTAATTATGGGGAAGAGGGTAGCTTATTTAATAAAAATAATAATAGCACTGGCAATGGTATAGATACTGATTATGGTGATTACCAAGGAAAAGAGTTAGAGTTCTATTTTGATTATACATTCAATAATAAATTAGATTATTTCGATTATGGTTTAAATAAAAAATATATGTACATAAATTTTAAATTAAGTACTGGTCTTACTCTTAGTTCAAATACGAAAACTGGAAATGTCATGGATACTGAATATAATTCTGAATTGCAAGCCGGAACTTATGAGATTAAAGATGATGGATATATTTTAGTAACACTTACAGAAAATTATATTAATTATATTAACAAGGGTAGTGGTAAAATTACTGGTACGCTTAAATTTTATGGTACATTATCAATTGACAATGATGCAGATGGCAATCAAAATTTTTGGTTTGGTAATTATAATATTCCCGTTACATTTCAGGAGAAAAATCCTACAATAACTAAGAATGGCAATGTAAATAGTTCAAATGGTTGTATAGAATGGACTGTTACAATAAACAATCAAAATAAAAATGATTTAAATAAATATGAATTGTATGATGACATGCTGAAAAAAGCAAGCGAAGTAACATTTAATCCTAAAGATACAGGTACTTGTGATAAAACGAATGGTAAAATTACTTTTGCGAATGGCTTAGAAAATCAGCAGCAGATTACAATTACATATAAAACTCCCATAGATGCATATAATACAAATATTAAAAATAATGCATCATTAAAGAAAAATGGTGTTGAAAAAAGTCCAGGTTCAAAAGAAGTATGGATTGGTCAACCTGTAAATGTTACTAAGACAGGTACAGCTGACTATAGTACAGGTAACAAGACATATAACAATGAGGTTATCTGGACAATTGAAATAAACAGTTGTTATGGACAGTCACTGGACGGTTATATAATTGATGATGCTAATTTCCCGAGCAACGTTTCAGATATAACAGTTTCACCCAATGCTTCTTTGAAAAATAATGACGGCAAATACATTCTCAGTACAAATGAAAAGAGTGTAACTCTTACTTATAAGCAGAAAGTAAACAATATTGGTAATGTATATAATATAGTAACCGTTAAAACTCCGGACGGAAACAATTCTGTAACGGGAGATAATACAGTTACATATCAATCAAAGTCAAATTTGTATAATTTAACTAAAGAGGGTTCTTATGACAAAGACACACATTTAATTAAATGGACTGTCAAAGTTTCTTCTACAAACGGTTCTTCTTTAAACGGATATAAGTTATTTGATGAGGGCTTTAAAAATGCGGTTGATAGTAAGTTCTATGTAAATTATACCAATAATGAATTTAATGATTATAATTTGAGTGAATCAACTATGACATTGAACAGTAACAGCAGTAACATTGAGTTCTATTACTATACTAAAGCAACTGCCAGTGATTCAGGAAAAGACGTTACAAACAGCGTTGAACTTAAAAATCCTGATGATACTTCTTTTAAAGACCCTACTTCAAAAACGGTGAAAGTTGATGAGTTTAGAAACGAACTTTCTAAACAGGTAGTAAGTTATGAAAGTAATTCTGTTGCAAGCAAAGGTGAAATCAAACAGGTTATTGGTTGGAAAGCAAGTATTACATATGATAATAACCTTGCAAATAAGACATATACAGATACACTTTCAGTTAATGGCGAAAGTAATGCAACACATACTATTACGCAGAAACAGCTGGACGCTATTGAAGTATATGCAAAAGTAAAAAATAGTGATGGTCGTACAAAATTAGTTAAAGGTAATGACTATACAATTGATCCAACTGATAATGGCTTTACAGTTAAATTTAATGCTACACTTGATGAAAAAGGTTATAATTATGTTGATATTGAATACAATACAACTGCAACAATACCCGCAAGTGAAAGTTATGATACTATTACTGAATTTAAAAACAGCGGTAGTGGTTTTGGCGATGGTGCAAGTGTTAGTCATTCAATTACCAGAGGAAATCCGAATGTAGATAACAAGTTAAATCTTATAGTTAACAAAACATGGGACGGCAATGATGATGAAAGTAAAAGACCTGATGTCTATATAAAAGTAATGTATCAGACAAAGGTTGGAAATGCATCAGCCAGTGAATGGAAACCCCTTAAAAAGGATTCGAGCGGAAATCCTTCTGTTGAAGAAACTCTTAATGACAATTATATTGTTGAATTAAAGAAAGATGGTACATGGTCAACAGTGTTAAATGGTCTTCCTATGGAAAAATCTTATGCACTTGACGACGGTACAAAGAGTGAAGTTACTTATTATTATTATAAGCTGGTTGAAGTTGATAAAGACGGTACCGAAATCAAGCATATTCCGACAGAAAACGGCTTATATAGAGTAAGCAACAGTGATAATACAAATACCGATTCTGCTTCACAGTCATTGACCGTTACTAATACCTATTATGGTAATATTAACATAACAGGTATTAAGAACTGGAGTAATGATAGCGATTATACAGGTGACAGAAAAGGAGTTACTGTTGAACTGCGTCGTTCAACTGACCAGTATAACTGGAGCAGTTATACAGTTGTTGAAACTAAGACTTTAGACAGCAGTAATAATTGGTCTTATACATGGAACAATCTTCCGTCAAGAGGTTTTGAACACGGAGATGTTGTAACTTACTACTATAAGTTGGTTGAAACCAAATGCGGTGATACAACTATTGATGATAATAACAAAATTATTTTTACTGATAATGGTTATTATGAATCAAGTGTTTCAAGTAATGTTACGAATAGTTCAAACCAGACTCTTAGTGTTACAAATACGTTCCATAAAAATATTGATATTTCAGGTCAGAAAATTTGGCGTGGTGACAATATTGAGAACAAACCGGCAATTACTCTCCAGTTGATGCGTAGTGAAAAGGATAAGAATGACTGGAAAGAATATCGCAATTTAACATTAAATTCGGATAGTAACTGGGAATATTCTTTCAATAATCTTCCGACCAAAGCGATGGACAATAATCAGATTAAGGACTATGAGTACAAGGTTGTGGAAACAAAAATCGGAAATTATAATGTTTCTTCAAACAAGGCTATAGTAAACAATGGCTATTATATAGTTAGTTATAGTGATAATAATGCTATAAGTAATAATAAGAGTGATTTGAATATTACAAACACTTTCCACAAAACTAAAAATCTGACAATCACAGCTAATAAGGTGTGGGACGATGAAGGTTATGTAGAAAAACGTCCTGATTCGATTATACTTCAGTTACAGAAAAAAGCAAACAATGGCAACTGGGAAAATTTCGGTGATGAAAAGACAATAATTTCAAATGGTGATAATCAGTCTTGTTCATGGAATAATCTTGTTTCACAGAATATTGATGACCACGGAAATGTAACAGAGTATGCGTACAAAGTTGTAGAAGTCGGATATGTTGTCAATGGTAAAACGTACAGAATCCCTGATAACGAGACACTTGCAATAGACACAAGCGGCTTTTACGAAATAAAGTATGATAATAAGGAATTAAAAGATTCAGGTACAGTAACAGTCACTAATGAATTTACTCCAAACGGTACAATAAGCATTACACCGAAAAAAGTCTGGGCAAAGGATACCGATACAGCAAGATATGATAATGTTACATTGCGTGTGCAGGTAAAGAACGGCAATGAATGGGTAGACTACAGAGGCTCTGACGGAAATTTATTTGAAGTTACGTTTGGACCGTCAGAAAATGACCCTACAGAGACTGAATTTAAAGACGGTCAGAATGTTGTTGTAAAGGTTACTTGGACAGGTGACGTTATATCAAATCTGCCGAAACAGAAAATCACAATTACTGAAGAAAATGTTGACGGTAAGACTGTAAGAAAGATTGATACAGAATATTATACTTACAGACTCGTTGAAGTATTTAACGGAGAAGTTCTTGAGGCTAATGATAAAATCAGTGTTAAGAACGGAAATGACAAGTACGAAGTAACTTATTCCAGTGAGATAACCATGAATAACGGAGAATTTACAGTTACAAATACATTTGTCAAGAACATAGGTGTTGATAAGTATGCAGTAGATGTAGTTGTCAATAACGGAAATGTTATTGTCAAAAATAAGGGTAAGGAAATTTCTATTGATAAAGATATTTTAACAGATGAAAATTCTCCTTATAAGAAAACCATTGACGGTAAACAATACTATGTATTCAACTGGGTTCTTGATTTTGATACTCCCGGTATGAGTAGTTCTACATTTGACCAGCTTCCTAAAGGTTTTACTCTTGTGGATAAAGAAATTTACAAAGAAATGCCTTGGGGGCCTAGTGTACAAATAGTAGATTTTAAAACGCCATTTAATAGCACAGTAAAGAATTATTGTTCTGATGGTTATTATTGGAGACCATATTTTGTTTATTCAAATATGAATGGTGCTAGTAGCACTGGTATAACTAATCCAACAAAGCAATCAATGTTGTCACAGGTTGTTGGTAGTAAAACTGATGGATATTTTTATGATACAGTAAGTAACAAAGTTTATTTTTCTAAACCAAAAGTTAATGAAGGAGTTGTTTTTGAAATTTGCTATTCCACTAAAGTTGAGTGTGCAACACTGGACGCTATGATTCAGAAAAAAAGCTATCCTGTTACTAACCATGTTATAAAGCTGGAGGATAATGGTAAGGAAACTAAGGAAGACTCAGAGGCAACTGTATTGATTAAAAATCAGGCTCCTTCCGACCTTATCAGCAAAGAATATGTAGCAAATGCAAATCAGGGTTGGATAGGCTTCTCACTGGATATCAACCCCGACGGAAAAAACCTTTCCAACGGCGATACCATTGACATTGAAGATATTTTCAAAACTGAAAGCTACATTGACAAAGACAAAGACAATCAGTTTACACCAGGTTCAAATCTCGTTGACGTTCTTATGAAGAGCATTTCAATTTACAGTGTTGATGCGAACGGAAATGAAACAAAACTTGACAGAAATAATTATATACTGAATTTTGAGAGTAACGAAAAAGGTGTGACAAACCGTGACAATGAAACAGGCGAGGCGTTAATAAAACTTACCGTCCCCGATGAAACGCATATCAGGGTCAAATATCTGTATAAGATGATTGCAAACAATAACACGCCTTCTGTACGCAACGGGTGCAAGAGTTCTGAAAGAGATAAGGTTACGGGTAAATTCCCGATAATGGCTCCCGGTATGGTGCCACCGGTAGGGGATACAATTACATTCAGCAATACCGCAAAACTCTATTCTGACGGTGTTTCTGCTGAAGATTCAGTAAATTCACAGGAATATGTTGTTTCAAGGTCAGGTGCTACGATTTCTACAAATGCACTTCCTAAAATCAAGAAAGTCAATGTCGGAAATTATAATATTAATAATCTGTCATCAAAATTCCTGCTTGCACGTTATGACGATTCAAAGAAACAGTGGCTTTATGCTACTGAGATTAATGAGCAAAATGCAATAACAAAATGGAGTGACGGCTTTACAGGTTTGACCGTATGTAAAAACGCAGAACCAATTAACGTAGGTGAATCTTATTATCAGATTTCACTTGATAAAAATTCACTTTATAAGTTGGTGGAAGTAAGAGTTCCTACAGGATACGAGGGCTCAAACCTTAACTTGAGTGATGCTGAGTTTGAACAACTGATAAGACAGTATCTGAATGACAAAACTAAGACTAAATTGAATGGAAAAGATTATTCTGTATTCCTTGAAAAATATGTTCCTGTATATTACTTTGTGTATAACAGTATAATTACTTCTTATCCTGACGGTATTAATTCAAGTGATGTAATTCAGGTTAAATCAGGTGAAGACGTTGAAATTCCAAACAGCGAGTTGATTGACATCGGTGTAGATAAACAGTGGGTTGACGGAGAAAAGGCGGATTCAACAATTGATGTGGAATTATATTGGTCTTACAATAAATCCACTTCAAAAATGCCGTCTGACGCACAGCTTGCAACTGCTGAAGAACTTGGAATTATGTATGGTGGATTTTCAGCTAACAAAACCGTAAATTCGGGTAAAAATCAAAAAGTATGGGAAGATTTACCGAATGGTAAAGACAGCAAACCTATTTATTATTACATCAAAGAAACGGCTTATACAATCGATAACATGAAGTACACGCTTGTTACAGATAAAGAAAAGGAAAATTATGGAAAATATGTTACAGAAAATGGTTATGTTGGTGAATATTTTCCGACTTATGTCGGAAATGCCACAAATTCCGATTCTGTAATTACAGTTAATAATTCTCAGAAACTGATTCTTAAAAAAGTATGGAAAAATGCTTCTAATATGCCGTTAAGTGCAGGCAAAATTCCGGCAGATGAAATTCTTGTAACAATTTATGGTACAGATAAATCAGATGCTGAAGTAGAACTTTTCAAAGATGTTAGAGTAACAAAAGACGACAACTGGGAACGTGACATAACTGAGTTGCTTAAAACAAATGAAATCAACCTTGAAGATTACAAGAGTTTCAGGGCTGAGGAATCGGGATTCGATACAAAAGATTATGTAGTCAGCTGTGTATTCAATCTTAACGCAGATACAGGTGAAATTACGGTAACAAATAAGTGCGTCAATGCTACAGATGCGTCTGTAACCGTAAATAAATCGTGGAGCGACGGAAACGATACACACGAAAAGGATTCAATTAAAGTTTCGCTTTATCAGTCAACATCACCAATTTCAGATATTACAAATCTTACATCTGACGATTTATCAGGTGCAAAGCTTTATGAAAATGTTGAGTTGAATGTGAAGAATGATTGGTCATATACATGGACCGGTCTGCCGTTGGATAACAGTACTGATGAAACAAACGCAACTGAAAGTTATTACTATTATGTATTGGAAACTGATGTCATAATTGATGGCGACGATGAAAATAAAACTAATGCAAAGAAGTATGAAACAACATATTCTTACGATAAACCAAACAATAGTAAAACCACATATACAATAAATAATACACGTAATTCTATCAAGGTTCAGAAAGAATGGTATGATGTAAATAATGAACTTATTCCGAATGAATTTATTGATGAAGCAGACGGCAGTGTAACTCCAAACGAAGCATTAAACGGATTGGAAATTAAGCTGAGCCTATATGAAAAGGCAGAAAATCCGTTGATTCGTGACGGTTGTCACCCAAGTGAAGAGGGATATGAGGCAATTGCAAATGAATATTTAAATGCAATTCAAAGTATTTATGCTACTCCTCCGGAAAAGGAACTGGAAATTATAGCTTTGGGTGATTCTATTACAGATGGATATCAGACCTTTTCTAAAGGTGAAAAATGTTATCCCAGTAAATTAACTTCATTCTTAACTAATAAAAGTTATAAGCTTAAAGGTAATTCAGTTGTAAATAGGGGTGAAAGTGGTCAAAGACTGGGTAATAGTGCTGATGATGGTGATACTATTAGAAACAGAGTAAAGAGTCAGATTACAGATACTGCAGATATTGTTCTTTTGCTTGGTGGTACTAATGATATACATCAAGATAGGTATAATAATAATGCATGGTCTAATCCTACAGAATGTATGAGGAGATTAGAGGCTTGTATTGGAGAAATACAAGCAAAAGCTGAAAATGCTATAATCATTGTAGGAAGCATTCCTCATTTTGATTATGTTGGTGCTGACGGTAATGCAACAACGGCTTCTACTTGGTGGGGGGTAAATGAGGAAGATGCTAATAAATATATCGACCAGTATAATGCATTAATAAACGCTTATACAGAATCTAATGATAGTGATAATGTTTACTATGTAGATACTTGCACAGCTGTTGATGGAATTTCTCCTGCAAAGGATGAAAATGGTAATCCTCTTTCTGAGATTACTCTCAACAGTGGTAATAACTGGACAGCAATAGTTGACGTTACAGGTAATGACAAGTATTATTTTGAAGAAACACAAGTCATACTGAGTGACGAAGATGTTACTGACGATTGGAAAGTAAGTTATAAAGATAACGGACAGACAGCAGGAGGTCAGACACCTATTATCGTAAAGAATAAAAAAGCACCTGTTCCGACAACATCAGTTTTCATTGAAAAGACATGGGTAGGTGATAATGCAGATACTGATGCTTCGGAGAGAGCAAAAATCAAGCTTGAACTCTGGAGAACTGCAACGCCGGATGTTGAAGATAGCTGGGAATGGTACGCAGATGTTGATTCACAGCATACCGGTACAGGCAATGTATGGACATATACCTGTGATAATCTTCCGGCTAAGGATAATTTCGGTAATGCGTATAGTTACAAAGTTGTTGAATTGGATATGGACGGCTATACTGTTTCGTACGATAATCCTGATAGCGTAATAGCTTTGGAAAACGGTAACGCAGGTACTCTTAAACTCACTAATACAAGAACAGTTTCACTGAAATTCAAGAAAATATGGTCTGACGGTGATACTAATGAACATCTTAATGATAAAGTTGAGGTGAAAGTTTACCGCTCTACCAATCCCGATGACGCAAAAAAATATATTATTGATGACAAAAATCTTATACTGCATATTTCTTCGGAGAATGTTTCAGTCGGAGTTAATTCAAGTACATCTGTAACTGCTAACAAGAGTGGCATTACTGCAAC
>JAGAQS010000096.1 GCA_017622635.1 Ruminococcus sp.
ATATATAAGATTAAGGTCAAGATTGTCAAGCACTTCCTGAGAACGTCTGTTTCCTACGTATGAAAGATTTATAGAGCCAAACTTCGGGAACTTTTCGGGAATCTGATACATCTCAACAAGTTTTTTTCCGGAAGTACTATCTTCAAGGGTATACTGTGGCTTGAAATTATAAAAAGTACCTCTTGTTTCAATATTTCCTATGTAATAAACCGTTGACTTCTTTTTCTTTTTTTCGTAAATTTCGTTCTTTATCGTTGATACAGTCAATTCACTTGCCACTGTAGGTGAAACGGCTGTTTCATGAACTTCGGGTATTTCCTGAACTTTTACAGGTTCACTTTCATTATTATCGTTTTTTTCATCTTCGATTTTTTCTTCAATTTCTTCGTGAACTTCTTCGCTGACTTCTTCGTTTTCTTCACTGGTTTCTTCTTCGTAATTATCGTAATTTACGGAAACCGTCTTTTTAAATTCTTCTGACTTTATAAAATCAGATGTAATTTTCTGTCCGAAAGTACCGTCACAGCATTTTTTCAAAATAAGAACCGTATTTATAATACAGTTTTCGGCATTATAAGATGCTAAAATTTTTTCATATTCCGTATTTTCCGAAAATATCATACTGCTTTTCTGATAATTATAAACAGCGTCTGCAAATGTACTTGCTGACATATTCAGAGCCATTATTATTTTACCTTCGGTTCGTTTTTCTTTTTTCAATTTTCGTTTTACGTCTCTGTTAAGCTGACTAAGTGCAAACTCAATCACTTCTTCGGGCAGTTTCATGTAAAATTTTGATATAGATGACATCTGCCCTACATTACACATATTATTCTTATGGGTTGAAACAAGTTTTGATGACATAAAAAAATCACGTCCTTAATAATTTCTTTCGATTCTTAAAAAAAGATTCGTAAACTTATTATATCACATAACGGAAAATTAGTCAAGAACAACAAATTTTTTTCAAGATATTTTCTAAGACTATTAAAAATGATATTCTTTTCCAAAAAAGAAAGACCGCTATCCAAAATAACGGTCTTTCTTAATATATGGGGAGAAATAATTAATTGTCCTGTTTTACTTCGTCGAGAACCACTTCCGTAGTTTTTTCCTTTCCGCTTCTGATATAGGTAAGTTCGATTGTGTCGCCTGCGGAATGTTTGTTTTTTTCTGCATTGAGTTCTTCATAGGTGGAAACTTCCTTGTCGTTAATGGCAGTAATCACATCACCCGCCTGTAAACCTGCCTTGTCTGCGGCACTGTTTTTTGTTACATCAGTAACATAAATACCTACGGGCATATTATACATCTGTGAAATTGTGTCTGTAACGTCCTGACAGCTTATTCCGAGCTGTGGCTTACCCGTAACATATCCGTATTCCATAAGGTCGTCAACAATCTTTGAAACTTCATTTGACGGAATGGCAAAACCTATGCCCTCTATACTTGCAGAACCGTAACTTGCCGACATCTTTGAAGAATTTATGCCCACAATCTGACCTTTCTTGTTGATAAGAGGTCCGCCTGAATTTCCTTCGTTTATAGCTGTATCGGTCTGAATGAGATTCATTGCCTTGTCATTGATGGTGATGTTTCTGTTAAGACCCGATACAATACCGCTTGTTACGGTGTTCATAAGGTCAAAGCCGAGGGGGTTACCTATTGCCACAACCGACTCACCCAAAAGCAGATTGTCACTGTCACCGAACTCGGCAGCTGTAAGACCGTCTGCCTTTATTTTAAGTACAGCAAGGTCACAGTCTGTGTCATATCCGACAACTTCGGCATCATAACTTTCGTCGTCATTCATAAGTACTTTGATACTGTCCGCAAGTCCTGCACCGTATTCACTGTCATATATAACATGGGCATTCGTGACAATATATCCGTCCTCCGTTATTACAACGCCCGTACCTGTTCCCGTTGCACTTGATGTGGACGGCATATTACCGAAACCGTAATAATAACCGCTGTTTTCCGTTGTAACCGTGAACTGTGATTCTATTCCAACTACCGACGGAAGAACTTTCTGCACAATTTCTTCTGTAGTAAGTGCCTCACCGTCGGAATCGGCTGTTTCAATGAGACTTACATTTTTAGCTGAAAGAACTGACGACGTTTTCTTTTCGCTGTCCGTATCGTTATCGGAAACAGATGTTTTATATGTATCCTCTGCTACCTGACGGTAAACGGCTATTGAACCGCCTGAAACAATCGCCATAGCCATGAGAAAAGCCATAGCCTTACGGAATCCGTGTTTTCTGGGTTTCTGTGCGTTTTCGTCGAGATTTATATTATTATATTCATTCATGATAAAATCACTTTCCTTTTCATTTCTTATGTTTTATTGTGATTATATTATATTTGTCTTATGTGAAATACATTTGCTTTTAAGATATTATTATGAAGAATATTTCGTGTATATTTTTTCACCTTGCTGACGGCATTGTGAATGAATGTGACAAAACGGTACACATTCCCTTTCACATTTTTTTCACACATAAATTGACAACTTTTACAAAATATATTATAATTAATATGTTAGATTATGTGAGGAGGATTTTCATGGACAAATTCGAAATTTTCTTAAATAAAACAGAAATATTTTTTGAAAAGGCAAACAAATTTCTTGATAAGGTACTTTTAATTACGGCACAGATTACACTTATAGCATGGATACTTGTTCCGATTATACGGCTTATCATGAAATAAAGGTGAGGAGTGAACACATGGATACATCAGTTATAATAGTATGTGCAGGCAATTCAACACGAATGGGCGGTGTGAATAAAATTCTCATGCCACTGGGTGAACGTCTTGTTATAGGTGTTACAATGCAGGCATTTGAAAAATGTGAAAGTGTGAAGGAAATAATAATAGTTGCCCGTGAGTGTGACATTCAGGCAATACAGGAAGAAGCGGAAAAAGCAGGTATAACCAAACTCAAACAGTGTACCGCAGGCGGTTCGACACGTCAGCAAAGTGTTATAAACGGCGTGAAATGCATTTCGGGTGACACCGAACTTATCGCCGTTCATGATGGTGCAAGACCACTTGTAAAACCCGAACACATAGAAAAAACCATAAAAGACGCTTACGTTTTCGGCGGTGCAACTTTAGGTGTTCCCGTAAAAGACACCATAAAAACAGTTGAGGGCGGTCTGATTACCGATACCCCGCCACGTAAATTCCTTTATATAACACAGACTCCGCAGGTTTTCAAAAGAAAATTATATTTTGAGGGCATTGACTTCGCACTTGAACACAATCTTGACTTTACCGATGACTGTCAGCTTGTTGAAGCAATCGGCGGTAAAGTCTGCATGACAACGGGTGATTACACAAATATAAAAATAACTACCCCCGAAGACATTTCCATTGCGGAAATCCTGCTCAAACAACAAAATATTTAACAAGGAGTTTTTGAAATGTTCAGAATTGGTCACGGTTACGACGTTCACAGGCTCGTCGCTGACAGAAAACTTATTTTAGGCGGTGTTGATATTCCGTATGAAAAGGGTCTGCTCGGTCATTCAGATGCAGATGTACTTGCACACGCAGTAATGGACGCTATGCTCGGTGCGTTGGCACTGGGTGATATAGGTCACCTCTTTCCCGACACGGACGAAAAATTCAAAGATGCGGACAGTATGGTGTTAATGCGTGAGGTTTGCCGTAAAGTCAGGGAAAACGGTTACACCGTCGGTAACATAGACGCTACAGTCATAGCACAAGCACCCAGACTTGCACCATATATAATTACCATGCGTGAGAATATCGCACGTGTATGTGAATGTGACGTTTCACAGATAAGCGTAAAGGCAACCACAGAGGAAAAGCTTGGTTTTACGGGTGAAAAACTCGGAATCGCAGTTCACGCCGTCGCACTTATGGTAAAAATATAACAAAAAGACCACAGTAATTAATCTGTGGTCTGTTTTTTCATAAGCATTTCAAATGAACGTCTTGCCGACGGTCTTTCTTTCTTTTTGCTTCCTGCAATCCAGAAGCATATCAGTAAAATTACCAGTGGGGCGGAAATTGCGGGAACTGCTAAAATCGGGTCTATCTGTACGGCATCTGCAACAACCTTAGCGTCATAGTGATACGTTGTTTCGATACGGTGAGAACGCAGAAGAAGTCTGTGTGTATTGATACCGTAGGGCGTACACGTCATAAGCGTCACATAGTCGCCGTTCGGAATAATCGCCAGCTTGTCCACCTCTTCGGGCTTTACGGTCAGAATCTTCTCTATCTCGTAAGTGTATACCTCGCCAAGTACCGTAATTGTGAAAGTATCACCGACAACCAGCTGGTCGAGGTCTGTGAACAGCTTTGCGGACGGCAGTCCACGGTGTGCGGAGATTACGGCGTGTGTATTGTTGCCGCCGACGGGCAGGGACGAGCCTTGCAGATGTCCCGCCGCTATGTTGAGAACTTCTTCACTTGTACCGTGATAAATCGGCAGTTCTATTTTTATGAACGGAATTGAAATATAACCTATAACACCCGTTCCCGAAATATTCAGAATATCTTCATAGCCTGAAATCTGGTCATAGTTCGTAAAAGGTGCAAAGACCCCCGCAAGCTTTTCATTGTATTCGTGAGCCTCATTGAGAAGCCTTTCGGTTTCGCCGTCGTCCATTTCGGCAATAACATCATTATATCTTGCAACAGCTGCACGCTGTTCTCTTGTATTCCACCAGTCGCTTATGGTCGGGTAGAGCATTACGGAGAGTCCCACCAGTAACATAATTATTAATACAATTGTAGAAATAACATTTGATTTTTTCCTCATGGAACCCTCCCTAACAACTGTCGGCAGATTGCTCCGCCGACAGTAACATAAGGTTAAACAAGATTAGTTTTTTGCCTGAATGATTAGTTTTCGCTCTTGCCCATTCTCTTCTTTGTGATAAGGAATACGCCTGCTACTGCTACCATAGCACCACCGCCGAGGTAGAATATTTTTGTACCGATACCACCGGTTGAAGGAAGTTCAGCACCTGATGTATTGATGAAGTTTGCCCCAATCTTACCACTGGACAATTCAGATGACATTTGTTCACTTGAACCTGCTATAGTCTGTAAGTTAATAAATCCGTCATCAGTAACACCAGCTGTTTTAGCACCGGTTAATGATGTTAATTCAAGTGCACCGTCTGAATCATTAGTGTGTACAGCAGATATTGTGAAGTATACAGGTTTTGTTGCTTTCTTATAGTTGGCAGGTGCTTTTGTTTCAACTAAGATGTAATCGCCGTCATCAAGACCTTTGAATTCAAAACTCTTCTTATCTGTTGCTGTTATTTCTGATACTTTATAGTAGCCAGTATAAGTAACTGCACTTTCACCCTCTCCAACTATAAGTTCTTCTCCACCGGTAGGAGTAGTACTATATTTCTTAGCCAGTACGAAGTTAGCACCTGTAAGTGCTTCACCCTGCGGATTAATCTTGTTAATTACAGTCTGATATGTAAATACTACAGTTGTATCAATAGGAGAATCCTTTGGATGTTCTTTTTCCTCGTCAGGAGTCGTGTCAGTATCACCTGTACCATTCCAGTTAGGATTTGTTGTATATGAGAGATAAGCATCATTCCAGTTACCTTTTGAACCCAATACAGCATTATCATTTAATGTTGCTGTATATTCAACTATAACAGATGCTGTTTCAGGAGTATCTCCTCCATATACAGTCTTAAGATTAGCAATTTCAACTTCCATATTATAAATAACATCAGCTTTTTGTGTTGTTGCGTCCTTCTTTAAAGTATAATTATAAATTTCAAAATCACTACCATCAAATATACCGTTGCTGTTACCATCAACATAAACCTTGTCAATCTGCTTGAAAGTGAATACTTCATTATCATTAACATCTCTGAAATTATCGTGGAAAGTAAGCTTATATGCTTTATAAGCAGCATATGTTGAAGGGAGAGTAGCTTTCAGCTGGAAAGGAACATCATCGCCGATATCATAGTCTGCACTGTCCTGCCAGCCAG
>JAGAQS010000097.1 GCA_017622635.1 Ruminococcus sp.
CCGTGAAAAACTCGGTAATACAGGGAAAACTTATGTGTGTCCGAATAATCACAGTTTTGACATTGCCAAAAGCGGTTATGTGAATCTTCTGCTTTCAAAACACGCAGGAAAAACAGTTCACGGCGATAATAAACTTATGGTTCAGGCAAGACGTGACTTTCTTGAAAAGGGTTATTATTCACCGTTGAGGGACGCTGTATGTGAAAAAGTGAAAAACGGCATTATTCTTGACGCAGGCTGCGGAGAGGGTTACTATACGGTTGGAATCAGCGATAAATTAAACAGTTCCGAAATATACGGCATTGACATATCAAAAACTGCTGTTGAGTTTGCCGCAAAACGTAAGAAAAATATCACCCTCGCAACCGCAAGTGTTTTTCACATTCCCGTTTCTGACAGTTCGTGCGATACACTTGTTACGATTTTTTCACCGTATTGCAGTGAAGAATTTCAGCGTGTTCTGAAAAAGGGCGGTACTATGATTATGGCGATTCCGTCGGAAATGCACCTCTGGGAACTCAAACAGGCGATTTATGACACTCCGTACAAAAATGAGGTAAAGCCGTATGCACTGGAGGGCTTCGGACTTACAGGAAAAAAACGCATTACTTATAAATTTAAACTTGACAATCAGCAGGATATACAGGCGTTGTTTTCAATGACACCTTATTATTACAGAACGGGTCAGCAACAGCAGGAAAGGCTGTCCGCTCTTGAAAGTCTTGAAACAACGGCAGACTTTGAACTTCTTATATACCGCAGAATCTGAAGAAAAATAGTAAAGGACTGATTTTATGGCTCTTGACGGAGCATTTCTCTTTGCAGTAAAAAATGAACTTAAACCACTTATTGGCGGTCGTATAGAAAAGATACACCAGCCGTCGAGGGAAGAAATAATTATTTCGATACGTACAAGACAGGGAAGTAAAAAACTCTATATTTCGGCAAATGCAGGAAGTGCAAGAGTTCACATAACGGAAAAAAGCGTTGACAACCCACAGACTCCTCCTATGTTCTGTATGCTTCTGAGAAAACGTCTCGGAAACGGTAAACTTATTGATATACGTCAGGACGGTCTTGAACGTATACTTTTTCTTGACTTTGAGTGCGTCAACGAACTGGGTGACGTTGTTGTTATAACGCTTGCGTGTGAAATTATGGGGCGTTGTTCAAACCTTATTATAATAAGTGACGGGAAAATTGTTGACAGTATAAAGCGTGTTGACAGCGATATGTCACGTGAAAGAATGGTTTTGCCGTCAATGACGTACACTTTACCGCCGAAAAGTGACCGCCTTAATTTCCTCGACGCAGAACCTGAACAGATTATTATGAAACTCCGTGAAAACGGTTCGGCTGAACTTTCAAAGGCACTTATAAGGGCTTTTGAGGGAATATCTCCTGTTCTTGCACGTGAATGGACTTTTTTTGCGGGACGTGGTATACATCTTGACGGAAATGTTGACGGTGATTCCCTTGACCGTCTGCTTTTCATAATAAAGCGTACCCGTGAACAGTTAATTAACGGTGAATGTTGTTTCAATGTTGCAAGTACTAAAGAGGGTATGCTGAAAGATTTTTCATTTATAAGGCTTTCACAGTTCGGCAACCTTATGTATACAAAGGAAATCCCGTCTGCCTGTGAACTGCTTGACTATTTCTATTCTGAACGTGACAGCACAGTCCGTACAAAACAGCGTGCAAATGACCTTTTCAGACTTCTTGTAAATCTTATTGACCGTACAGAAAGAAGAATTTCCGTACAGCGTGAAGAACTTTCAGCCTGTGCCGACAAAGATTATTTCAAGCTCTGCGGTGATTTGATTTCAGCGAATATGTACCGTATCAAAAAGGGTGACAGTGTGGCGGTTGTTGAAAATTTTTATGACGAAAATTACCCGACGGTTGAAATAAAACTTGATGTACGGAAAACACCGTCGCAAAATTCACAGCATTATTATTCAGAGTACAAAAAAGCCGTTACCGCTGAAAAGAAGCTTGCCGAACAGATAGACAGGGGAGAAGAAGAATTACAGTATCTTGACAGTGTGTTTGATTCGCTGAGCCGTGCAACTTCCGAAAACGATATAATACAGCTCCGTCTTGAACTGCGTGAACAGGGTTATATAAAGTCCGTGAACGGCAGGGCAAAACCTCCCAAAGCTTTACCGCCTATTGAGTACAGGTCAAGCGACGGTTTCACGATATTAGTCGGACGCAATAATTATCAGAATGACAAATTGTCTTTGAAGTTTGCGGAAAAAAATGATATATGGTTACACACACAGACTATAACAGGTTCACACGTCATTATAGTTACCGACGGTGTAACTCCGCCCGACAGTACAATTGAAGAAGCGGCTGTCATTGCTGCGGTAAACAGTAAGGGGCGTGATTCAAATCTTGTACCTGTTGATTACTGTTTTGCAAGGTATGTCAAAAAATCGTCGGGTGCAAAACCCGGAAAAGTAATATTCACAAATTATAAGACGGCTTTTGTCAAGCCCGATACTGAAATTGAAAGTAAATTAAAGGTATAATATTATGAATGAAAAATTTTCGGAAAATTTTTTCAGGCGTGACTGCCTTGACGTTGCCCCTGAACTTGTCGGAAAAATTCTTGTACACAGACTTTCGGACGGAACTGTTTTAAAAGAAAGAATCGCCGAAACGGAGGTTTACAGGGGCGAGGAGGATAAAGCCTGTCACGCCTCAAAGGGTAAGACTGAACGCACCAAAATTCTTTACGGTGAAAGCGGAATTATTTATATTTATCTCTGTTACGGTATTCACTGGCTTATGAACATTGTCACGGGTGAAAAAGATAATCCGCAGTGTGTTCTTTTGCGTGCGGGAGAAATTCACAACGGCCCTGCAAAGTTTACAAAGTATATGCAGACAGACGGGAGTTTTAATAACCGTAAAATATACGGAAATTCTGACATCTGGATTGAGGACGACGGTTTCAGACCCGAAATAAAAACCGCCGTGAGAGTCGGTATTGATTATGCAGGTGACTACTGGAAAAATAAAAAATGGCGTTTCATTGCTGACGGGAAGTGATTTTTTTGTGAATATACGCTGTATAGGGTTTAATTCTGTTTACGGTACGGGTTACAGTGTACGCCGTGAACCTGAAAAAAACGTCTTTATGCTTATTCTTGTAAAGAGCAGTGTTGTTTTTTGTGTGGACGGTGTAGACTTTTGTGTACCGCCCAATACTTTCATGCTTTATGACGATAAATGCGTACAGGAATACCGTGCGGACGGCGGTTTTTTTATATGTGACTGGATACGTTTTGACAAAGACGGCGACAGTGAATTTTTTGATGCTTTTGAACTGCCGTTCAACCGTCCTGTTAGGTTTTCGGACGCTGAATTTATAAGTAACCTGATAAGGAATATAGCGTCTGAATATTATTCTCTAAGTTCAAGACGGAGTAAAGTTATCGACACACTTATGAGGACGCTTGTTCTGAAAATAAGTGATTTTACGGGCAGACACGATAATTCACAGCAGACTGTTGACCCCCACTATACCGCACTTATCGAGCTCAGGGAAAAGGTTTACAGAAATCCTCAGATGAAGTGGGACGTTGACACCATGGCATCTGACGTTAATATGTCACGTTCCTACTTTCAGCATATTTACCGTGAGATGTTCGGTGTTTCTTGTATTTCGGACGTTATCAGCGGAAAAATCGAAAAGGCAAAGGAGATACTGACTGAAACTTCCTGCACCGTTTCACAGGTGTCTGCCATGTGCGGATATGACAACGAAGAGCATTTTATGCGTCAATTCAAAAAAATTGTTGGTGTAACTCCTACAAAATATCGTCGGAAATAATGACATTTTTTTCACCTGAAATCTTTATTTGTAATTGACTTTAATATTAAAATTTGTTATAATTATAAATGGTCGGCATTATACGGCTTAAAAAATTATTGATTTCAGGGAGATGTATATGGAACAGAGTTATAATTTAAAAGATTTGCTTAGTCTGTTTATCCGTAAAATCTGGTGGATTATTATAGGGGCAGTTGTGGGTGCATC
This sequence comes from Ruminococcus sp., assembly GCA_017622635.1. GTDB lineage: Bacteria > Bacillota > Clostridia > Oscillospirales > Ruminococcaceae > Ruminococcus. The sequence goes on from JAGAQS010000097.1 coordinate 4,055, forward strand.
TGCAATGTTCTGTTATTCAAAGTTTTATCTGCCTTTTGAGTATTCGTCACATATATCAATGTATGTACAGAGCTATAAGGACATAAACACAAACAACAGCAACAACTACAATGATATAAACAATTCTAAACAGCTTATAAATACCTATATTGAAGGACTGAAAGATGATGCGGTCATGAGGGCTGTGGGTGAAAAACTTGTTGAACAGTATGGTTATGATACTATAGCAGGCAATTTCAGAATGGAGGACGGAAATGTTGCTCCCGATTCACTGAAAAGTAAAATATCAATAACAAGTGTAACCGATACAAGTGCCCTGACAATTGTTTCCACAACAAAAAACGCCGATATTTCTGCGTCAATATGTAACATTCTGGCGGAAGTTTCACCGGAATTTATAAAGAACGCTGTCGGTGTAGGTGCGTTGCGTACCATTGATACAGCTAAATCATATTACGAACCCGTTTCACCGAACGTGACCAAAAACACTATTATAGGCTTTGCAGGCGGATTCATGCTTGTGGTACTTATAGTGTTTATAATTGATTTCCTTGACAATACTGTTAAAGATTCCGAAACAGTAAACGGAAAGTACGAAAAAGCAATTATTGGCGAAATTCAGACATTCAGACACAAAAAATCAAAAAGAAAAAACAATGACGAATCAAACGGTGATAACCTTATTACAAAGGACGTACCTTTCAATATAATAGAAAGTTACAAGCTGATAAGAACGAATACAGTGTTTTCACTTTCCACCAGTGAAAAGAAAGTATTCGCCGTTTCAAGTGCGAATCCCTCCGAGGGAAAATCAACCACTTCCGCAAATATTGCAATTGCCTTTGCACAGACTGAAAGTAAAGTCCTTCTGATTGATGCGGACATGAGAAAACCTGTTATTCACAAAATGTTTTCACTCACCAATAATTCGGGACTTTCTACCGTAATAGGAAAAATGAACACCTTTGAAGAATCCGTTCACAAGAATGTTATTGAAAATCTTGACATTCTTTCGGCAGGTCCTAACGCACCCAATCCGTCAGAACTTCTTGCCTCTGAATACTTTGAAAACCTTATCAGTGAACTTTCACAGAAGTATGACTATATTATTCTTGATACTCCGCCCGTAAACGTTGTCAGTGATGTACTTACAATTAAAAATTCCATTGCGGGCATTATGCTTGTTCTGAAATACGGTTCAACCACTTATGACGACATTGAAAGTTGTATGAAGAAAATCCAGCTTGCCGATATAAATATGTTCGGATTTATTCTGAACGAAATTGAAAACAAACACAACAGTTCTTATTATAAGTATAAAAACAAGTATGATTACGGTTATAGCTACGATTACGGCGAAAAGGCAGATAAAAAATGATTCTTACAGATTATCATTGTCACATACTGCCAGAAATTGATGACGGTTCAGACAGTGTGGAAACGTCTCTTTCTATGATTGAAACAATGAAAAATCAAGGCGTTGAAAGAATAGTTGCAACTCCGCATTTCTATGCACACCGTGAAAAAAGTGTTGAATCGTATATTGAAAAACGCCGTGAATCGTATGAAAAACTTGTCGGTGCAGCCCCCGCAATAAAAGATATACGTCTTGGTGCGGAAGTTGCCGTTGAACACGGTATCAGCGAACTTGACGGACTTGACAGACTCGCTTTTCAGGGAACTGATATTATTATGCTTGAACTGCCGTACAGCAGTTATTCAAAGTGGATTTCGGAGGAAGTGTATAACGTTTCCTGCCGTTACGGTCTGAAGGTTGTTCTTGCACATATTCACCGTTATATAAATTTTTATACAAAATCACAGATGTCGGAAATACTCAGCATGAACGTGATTTTTCAGGTAAACAATGAAGCTTTTTCTTCTTTTGGTGAAAGGCGTTTTGTAAAAAGACTTATAAAAGACGGATATCCCGTTGTTTTCGGAAGTGACAGCCACAATATGACTTCACGTCTGCCTAACTGGGACATTCTCCTTAAAAAAGCAGACACGGAAACAATTGAAAAATCCTGTGCACTGCTTGACAAATACTGTTAATTATAAAAAACTGCTGTATCGGACATACAGCAGTAATTTTTTTATCTGTCGGTGTAAAGAATATTCATGTCAACATAGCCGTCAATACCGTCAATGCGTCCTGTTGAGCTTGCCTGCCACATGAAGTAGTCACCGTTATAATCTGTTTCGTCGGTATAGTGTGCCAGCCATACGGGGTGGTTGTATTCGTTTGTCCATACATCATTGAGAACGTTTCTGCTTCCGTAAAGCATAGCGGAATAACCATAGTTTTCCATTTCAATGGCGAACAGGTTGAAAAGTTCGTTGAGGAAATGTGTACTCATGCCGTACTGCTGAAACGTTGTAAATTCTTCCCAGTCAAAAGCAACGGGGAAATCAAGTTCCTGACCGTCATGCTGTTCTGCGATATATTCTGCAAGTTCCCTGATATCTTCGGCTGAGTTTGCGGTGGTATAGAAGTAAACACCGACTTCCAGTCCTGCCTCACGTGCTTTTCTTATATTTTCGGTGTACCAGTCATCTATATTTATTTCCTCGTAAAAATAGCCCATTCTTATTATGACAAATTCACAGCCTGCCTCTTTTACGGCGTTGAAATCAATATCACCCTGCCATGCCGAAACGTCTATGCCGAATTTTCTGTTGTCTCCGCTGTATGTATCCATGAAGTCGGCAAACGGTGTACCGTCGCTGTCACTGATTTCGGACGGGGTAGGAGCAGGAATTTCACTGAGTACAACAACATTCATGTCCCATGATGTCTGATTTCCCGAACTGTCAGTAACGGTGGCAGTTATTGAGTAGTTGCCTATTTTTTCGGTGTCAACAGTTCCGTCATACGAAAGAACGGGAGAAGAATCGTAGTTGTCGGCATATCCAACTATACTGCTTAAATTAAAAGGTTCTCCTTTCTGTACATACGGAGAAGTTCCCATATTAAGCAGAATGGGTGCGGTTGTATCTGAAACGGTGTAACTGACTTTCTGC
>JAGAQS010000098.1 GCA_017622635.1 Ruminococcus sp.
ACAGTATTGCCCTCGGCATCAACAACCATTCTGTCCGTTGTATCGTCCGCCATAAGGACAACCTTTTTGTCCTCGGTCACCTGAAGATCAACTGAAACAAAACCGTATTCCGACCCTGCCTTTACAGCTTCTGCTGAATTTTCGGGGTAAGAATGCCAGTCACCTCTGTGGACAATACAGATGATTTTTTCTGCCGAATCAAGGTCTTCTTTTGTCGCCGCGCCGGCACTCGTCACAAAGGTATTTGCCAGAAGTGTCAGAACCAATACCGATAATGCTATTTTATTCAAAAAACGAACCATTTTGTTCTCCTATGTCTGATTTTTATATTATTGTAGCACAAAATTCATAAAAAATAAAGAAAAAATTTTTATATTTTTTAGCAAACAAATGTTTGCTTTTTATGAAATTATGTGTTATAATGACCTCAAGAATAGTGTAAAGAAGGGATTTTGCAATGCAGATTAACGATACACAACGAAAAATATATGAATTCCTTGTTGAAAGAAGTACTGACGGTGTGCCACCTTCCGTGCGAGAAATCGGTGCAGCAGTCGGCCTTCGTTCAACGTCATCCGTTCAGTCTAATCTCGACGCACTCGAGGCAGCAGGTTACATTCAGCGTGACCCTCTCCTCAAGCGTTCAATCCGCATTATGGGACAGGCCGACAACGTAACTCAGGTGCCGATTCTCGGTACCGTTACTGCAGGTGCGCCGATCCTTGCCGTTGAGCAGATTGAAGGCTACTTCCCCTACACGGGAACTGTTACAAGGGACAAGCCTCTCTTCGCGCTTCACGTCCGCGGTGAAAGTATGATTCAGGCAGGCATACTTGACGGTGACCTTGTTATTGCAGAAAAAACACCGTTCGCAAGGAACGGTGAAATCGTTATCGCTATGGTTGATGACGAAGCAACGTGTAAAACATTCTATAAGGAAAACGGACATTTCCGTCTTCAGCCCGAAAACGATACTTACGAGCCGATTATTGTTGACGACTGTTCCATTCTCGGTAAAGTCGTTGCGGTTATGAGATACTATTAATCCGAAGAAACAAAAAATCACCGCAAAAGCGGTGATTTTTTTATATTGTAAGAATTCCGATAATCCACAGTGAAATAAAGACAAAGACAACAGCGATGATTATGTATAGGTAATACATTATAGTTTTAAGAATGTACTTGAACTTCTTTTCCTTATTATCTGCAAGTGCGGCACGCTCTGCGCTGACCTTCTGCGCAGCAATGATGATCGTCACGAGAAGAATAAGAGCAACAACAACACCAACTATAAAAGGAAGTTCAAAGTCGCTTGTCCGTAAAAAATAGCCGGCAACAGCGACAGCCAGGGAAATTACAAGCCATATGTACTTTTCAAACGGTTTCGGAAGCTTTTCTGTTTTCACAGTCTTTTCCTGTTCATTCATCGCTATCACCCCTTATAAATCAAGATCGGAAATATAATATCACACTAAAACATTAAATTCAATACAAAGATTAATTTTTATTACTATTGCATTGTAATTTTCTGTATGATAAAATTAAAATGTTATTTTCTTTCAAATAAAAGCAAGGAGGCTTATATTATGCAGAAAAGAAAATTTGAAAATCTTGGCGCTGAAGCTTCACTCCTCGGCTTCGGTTGTATGCGTTTCCCGATGAAAGACGGAAAAATCGACGAGGTTGAAGCCGAAAAACTGCTTGACCGCGCAATGCAGGCAGGCGTTAATTACTACGACACAGCTTATCCTTACCACGAC
>JAGAQS010000099.1 GCA_017622635.1 Ruminococcus sp.
CATATTCACTTCTTTCATACATATCAGGAATAAATTCAACAGTTGCAAAAAATATAGTTGCCTACCGTGAGGAAAACGGCAGATTCAATGACCGTAAAGAACTTATGAAAGTCGCAAAACTCGGTAAAAAAGCATTTGAACAGTGTGCGGGATTTTTAAGAGTCCGTGACGGAAACAATCCGCTTGACAATACAGCCGTTCACCCTGAAAGCTATTCTGCCGTTTCGTCACTTCTTGACGAATGCGGTTTCACACTTGCCGACATCTCAAACGGCAGTACTTCTGGAATAACCGAAAAAGCTGAAAATATCGGTCTTGAAAACATAAGTAAAAATCTCGGAATAGGCGTTCCCACACTTACCGATATTATAGGAGAACTTAAAAAGCCTGGGCGTGACCTCCGTGACGAACTTCCTCCCCCGCTTCTCAGAAGTGGTGATGTAATGGAGATAAAAGACCTCAAAGTCGGTATGGAACTTGTCGGAACAGTCCGCAATATAATTGACTTCGGTGCATTTGTTGACATTGGTGTACATGAGGACGGACTTGTTCACATTTCACAGATATGCAGTCGATATATAAAGCACCCTCTCGAAGCCGTAAAGGTCGGTGAAGTTGTAAAGGTACGTGTAATCGACGTTGACCTGAAGAAAAACAGAATTTCCCTCACCATGCGACTTGACGATGAAAAGGAACAGAAACAGTCAAATAAAAAATTCCACAAAAAACGTGATAACCATAAGCCAAAGGGTTTTGATATCAATCAGTTAAAAAACAGCAGTTTCAGAATAAAACAGAAATAAACAAAAAAACGGACGGTATACCGTCCGTTTTCAGAGTAATCATTCAAATTTAATTCCAGGAATGTCAGATATTTTGTGAGCCGACGAATCACCGTTCTTTGCAAGTTTCACGCTGTACTGCGAAATAAGAAGCATTATCGGAGATTCAAAGAACCTTTCACCGTAGTCACTGACAACCTTTTCAAACTGTCCTGTACGTCTGAGAAGGTCGGCACGGAGAAGATACATATTCTCATTGCCGTCAAAAACACTGCTGTTTTCCATTACACTTAAAGCTTCGTTTCTGCACTCTTTCGCCTGTTCGTCGTTGCCCTCGTCGTCGAATACCCACGACGCATAAACATAAGACTGTACCGCTTCAATATAATCACGGTTCTTTATATTGACAAGTGCCTTTCTGACAAAGCGTGAAACAAGTTTATTTTCGGTTTCAATACCGCCGAGTTCCTTATATTCACGGCTTTCAAGGTAACTGCGGTCAAACTCCGCAGGTGTTTCAATAGAACCGTTGCAGTATCCACATTCGGGACACTCCATAACCCAGTATTCCATTGACGAACGGTGCGGTTCTGACGGTCTCAGGTCAAGGTCGGGAACACCGCCCGCTTCTGATTTGATTATAACAGCGTGTTCCGACTTTGTACCGCATACACTGCATACCGTTTCTGTAAGTTTGGTTTCCATAAAAAATCGTACCCCTTTCACTTAATATGCTAATTATATCAGAATTTACAGTTGTTGTCAATTCACTGAAAAAATTCTGAAATCTGTTTACAAAATACTTAAAATGTGCTATCATATAGACAGCAGTATTTTTTAAAGGAGGAAAAAATGGCAAGGAAAAAGAAAAACCGCAATTTCAAAATATTGGCGATTATTGAAGCAGTTGTTATTCTTGTGCTGGCAGTTCCGCTTGTGAAACTTAATGTAATGTTCAGCAGTAAAAACGGAAGTACAGTCCCGACGATAAACACAGAACCCGACGTACGCACAAGAGCCGTAATTGAAAAAGAAGAAACTTTCTATCAGACCGACGGAGAAAAAATTATAATGGACGGCGGTTCACTCGGAGAAATCTATATGCCCGTTCTGGAAGATGTACCCAAAAGTGAAGTGGACGGCGATTCAATCGTTACAAGAAACGGTTACTCATTCTATAAGGACAAGGATAAAGTTACATCAATCGCAGGTATCGACGTTTCGGAATTTCAGGGATATATTGACTGGAAACAGGTAAAGGACGCAGGCATTGAATTTGCATTTATAAGAATAGGCTGTCGTACATACAGTGACGGTGAAATAATTTTCGACAAACGTTTCAAGGAAAACCTCTATTCCGCCGACCGTGCAGGAATAAAAACGGGTGTCTAC
>JAGAQS010000100.1 GCA_017622635.1 Ruminococcus sp.
AAAAACAGTGTCCTGTGAAACACTGTTTTTCAATATATTATTCAGAATAGAAATATTCAACGGCAAACTGAATTTTCGTGGCATTAAAACCGTCGTCCGAATTTTTCGGGAATATAAAATAAGTATTGTCGGGAGTTGAAAGGGTTATGCACTGTCCCTGTCCCCTGTAATCATATTCCGTGTGTATACTCGGCATGGACTTGTTTGTAAATTCAAGTGAGACGGGTTTGTTGCCGTCGTAGTGGACGAAACTTAATGTAAATTTTTTACTGTCATGTGTGAGCCTGCCCTCACCGCAGTCTATGAAGTTTTTGGCGTTCGGAAGTGCGTGGATTTTCACGGGCAGGTCAAGACCGTATTTTCCCGACTTTATTTCATTGATAACCTGACTTCTTTCCCATTCGTACCAGTCGGGAATATATAATTTTTCACCGTTGCTTTCAAGAGTGCCGAACTCGTCCGTTTTCCAGCGTTTTCCGCATGATGTACAGAAAATTTCTGCATCTTTTGTTTTTGTCGTAAACTCTTTTTTACAGTTTATGCACCGGTATAACGGAAGTTCAAGACCCTCCGCACGTTTCGGGTATGTTATTGAAATTTTATTCTCACGCTGATAACGGTATTCGTCAAATTCAAGCAGTTCTGAAAGACAGCTATGTATTTCCTCAACCGAAAAACTTTTCACTTCGTCAGCGGTGAGTGCGTAAGTCATGTCGGCAGTGAGACGTGCTTCTTTTCTTTTGGTAAGATTCCATATCGGAGACAGCAGGTAATTTCCTTTCATGTTGAGTGTAACTACGGGATAACCAAATCTTTTCACCATTTTTGCAACGGACATTTTAAGTTCCGAGTTTGTACCGACATTTGCATAACGTGCTTCGGGATAAAGTACAAGTATGTCGCCACGGTCAAGCACACGTTTTATATTTCTTATAAGTGACATATCGTTTATGAATTTTCTTGTACCAAGACAACCCGCCTGTCTGTAAATCCATTCACCGAAATTTTCAAATCCCTCAAGTTCGGAAATGTAGTTTGCACGGTGTGGAAACAGTGCAAGGGGAGTTACGTAAAAATCGGTAAACGACTGGTGTGTACCGAGAACTAAAAAGGGCGGTTTTATACCTCTGCTGTCACCTCTGTTTATTTTAAGGTTTGGCGTGAGGAACTTACACGCAAGCCACATCAGAGGCGTAAGAAATAAATTTTGTCTGGGAGGTTCACGGCGACGGTCAAAAGGTTTTGTATTCGGGTGAAAACGTGTGTCGGGACTTATATATCTTCTTACGGGTGGAATAAGTGAAACAAGAAAATATAAAAGTGCGGTCGAAAGAAAACCGAGACCCGTCGGAGTGATTTTAAAGAGGAGAGGTGCATATATTTTTGCTGTTATAGGATTGTATACGGACAGTGAAATAATACAGCCACATATCAGACACGCAAGGCTTATTATATTAAATCCCTTTGTGTAATAATATATATTGTCCTTTCCGTCGGAGAAAGCACTTCTGATATCAAGCCTTTGTTTACGTACCCAGAAGAAGTCAACAAAAAGCAGTGACGCAAACGGTGCATATATATAGGCACTTATTGTAAGGAACGTACCGAAGTATTCGACGATTTTTCCCCATATACAGAGCACCGAAACATAGAGTGCGAGTATTCCGACGAGTGCGTTGTATTTTGCTTTCGGGAACGTGGTTTTAAGCATTACACCGTAAAGGTACGAGCCTACAGCCTGAGTGCCGATATTTGCAAAGGCAACGAGAAGCAGTGAAAACAGTGCAAGAGCAGGGGACGCAAGAGTTGAAAGCATTTCGGTAGGGTCAGTTGATTCAACGCCTGTTTTCAGACGCATTGCAATTGCCATTACCGCACCCACTACCACAAAAAAAGAACCTGCTAGACCCTGTCCGAGAACTCCTGCATAATACGCTGAACGTTCACTTTTGCAGAGCCGTGGAATACCTGCCATACCGCCGACAAGCGTTATAACAAAAGCGAAATTTGCTTCAAGTGCGAGGGTATACGCTGTACTGTGTGACATTCCCGAAAGGACAGGTTTATAATTTATTATGTCCGACGGGTCGGCTGAACGGAAGCCTATAACCATTACAAGTCCGCCGACCGCTACAAGAGCAGGTACAAGAATACGTGTTGTTATTGTTATTGCGTGTACACCACGCCATGCCATGAAACTGCCGAGAAGTACACAGAAAAGCTGAAGAAGTTTGTGTGTAATCGGCGGTGCGTGTATGCCGAACAGTCCGCCGAGATTTATCATTGACGACGCAAAAAGGTCACAGCATACGGCGTACCATGGAAAATTAATCATAATTATTGTAACTGCAAGTACCTTTACGCCACGTGTACCTAAAGTGCTTTTCAGCCATACCCATATATCAATACCGAACCTTGCCGAAAGTATTACGGGCAACTGATAAATCATAAGCATTAAAAATGCACCTGCAAACGCAGTTATAAGAAGCTGTCTGAAACCTACCAGTCCCGTGAGATATGCACCCTGTGTGTAACTCCATGTTGCTATACAATAGCCTGAAAGTATAAGAAGTGCGTCGATAAAGCCGTAAGTGCGTTCCTGTTTGTTTGCAGGGATATAACCGCAGTACACTTCATTTTCTATTTCCTTTTCGGAAATACTTTTATTCACAGAAATGCACCTCCTATCACAATCATGAAAAACACAACAGTTATTATTCCTGCCGTTATGTAGTCAGCTTTTGTCATCTGTTTTGCCGAACCGACAGGCTTGTTTTCAAGGATACATTCTTCAAGATAGTCGATACGTTTCTGTAGTTCTTTTTCGGTTTCGTCCATATAAACCAATCCTTTCATTAAATTTTATAATTGTGGTTCTCCTTTCCGAAATTAATTATATTACTTTAATTAACTTTTGTCAAGCAAAAATCAATCTTTTTTTTAACTAAATGCACCGCATCATGAAACAAAAAGCCTGTAAACAGTCAGAAGTTGTCTACAGGCTGTGTTATTATTTTGTTGTTAAAAGCTGACGCATAAGAACGATGTCAAAAGAATCAGTTAAACCGTCGTTATTGAAATCACATGAAAATTCAGTATTTTTTCCCTTTACGGCGTTTGCACAGTAGACCAAATCAGCAACGTTTACTTCACCGTCGTGATTAAGGTCGCCTGTAAGTTTTTCAGGTTTTGTGTCAGTAGTAGTTGTAGTGGTGGTTGTTGTGGTCGTAGCAGATGTAGTAGTCGTTGTGGGAATGGTTGTTGTTGTGTAGTCAGTTTCAGAAATTTCGGGATATGTTATAACTGAACCGTTGTAATTATTTGAAGGTGAGTGGTTCAGATTGAACCTTGCCGAACCTTTAAGGAAGTAGTCGTATTTTAGTTCAGCACCGTCTTTGCCGTCGAGGTCGTCCCACGTGGTATCAACGGCGTACCATTTGCCGTCGTCCATTTTTACATAATTCCACATATGACCTGAATCGGCTGTATAGTTTCCGACGGCAAGCACACATGGAATATCAAGCCTGTCGCATATTATTTTGAAACCTTTTGAATAACCCTCACATACAGAACCCGACTGAACCAATGCACTGACTGCCGAATAACATAAAGGTGCATCTGTATTGTAATTTGTAAAATTGCATATGTAGTCATGAATGGTTTTAAGCTGTTCATAGCGTGTGCTTTTCGTATCAACGGGAAATTCGTCAACGGCTTTTTCAAGCATTTCCTTGTGTTCGTTCACTTCGTCAATTGACGTATACGCCTCATAACAGGCAGGGGAGATAACAAGTGACTGTACTTTTACAGTATATTTTCCTTTGAAAAAATTGTAGGATTCTGCATATGAAAAATTTGGTGCAAATAGTGACTTTGGATTGAGCCAGAAGATTTCGGGCATATCAAGCATTACAGCATCAACGGCAGGTATGAAACCGTTTGCTATTGTCATGTTGAGTGTGATTTTTTCCTCATCTGTGAAACTGTCGGACGTTGTGCGGTGGTCAAATTCCATTGTTATCGGTTCGGGGAAAGTAAGCGTTATATCGTCCGTAGAGGGCGTTACAAGTTCTGATAGTTTTTCATAGACGTAAATATTGTTTTTGTCGAGACCGTCACGATAGTTGTATGAATCTTCATTATAATTTGAAAGAATGTCAGGAACGTCATGCAGATACAAATCAGGATTCAGAACGCCTGAAAGCAGATTTTCAGATGTATTTTCCTCATAAGTAACGTTTTCGGTATTTTCCGCATAAGCTGAAATTAAACTGTTTTCTGAAAAAAACGTCAGAACTGAAACAACACACATCACTGACAATAACGATTTTTTCATAATAAAAACCTCCGATTTAATAAAATAAAAACCCGTTCCCTTTATATTTATATTATTTTCATTATATAATAAATTTTCTGTTTTGTCAATAATATTGTTGACTTTTGACATATGAAAAATTATGCTTTCGGTGAGATGTCGAAAGTGACAAAAAAAACATTTTTATCGGTCGAATATTTGTTATGTTGTCACTTGAAAAATATAATCCGCTATGGTATACTTGTATTTGGATATTTTTACATTCTGTAAAGGAGTTTCTAAAAATGAATTTATTTCAGATGAGTAAGGAAGAGCTTACAGGTTTTAAGAATGAGGCTGAAGCTCAGTACAATGATTTTAAGGCACAGGGACTTTGTCTCAATATGTCAAGAGGCAACCCCTGCAAAGAACAGCTTGAACTCAGTGTTGGTATGCTTGACGTTTTTGA
>JAGAQS010000002.1 GCA_017622635.1 Ruminococcus sp.
GTCAGGAAAATTATCCTGACACGCCCTGCAGTTGAAGCAGGGGAAAAACTCGGTTTTCTTCCGGGTGACTTGCAGGATAAGGTTGACCCCTATCTCAGACCGCTTTATGACGCTCTTTTTGATATGTTCGGAGCTGAAAACTTTGCACGTTACATGGAAAAGGGAATCATTGAAGTCGCACCGCTTGCATATATGCGTGGCAGAACTCTTGACGACGCTTTCATTATTCTTGATGAGGCACAGAATACAACTTCCGAACAGATAAAAATGTTTCTTACACGTCTCGGAAATGAGAGCAGAATGGTTATTACAGGCGATATAACACAGATTGACCTGCCTGATACAAGAAAGTCGGGACTTGTTGAGGCAATTAAAGTACTCGGCGGAATTGACGGAATAGCAATTCACCGTTTTACCGATAAGGACGTTGTGCGTCACAGACTTGTACAGGATATTATAAAGGCATACGAAAAGTATAACGAAGGGAGAATGAAAAATCATGGCTAAATTAAAGGTTTATGTAAAAAACAATCAGACAGAGGTGAAAGTTCCCGTCGGAATAAGACTTCTGATAAGAAGATGTTGTCAGGCAGTCCTCGCAACCGAAAAATTCGGCAAGGACGCAGAAGTAAGCGTTTCATTCGTAAGCAACAGTGAAATCAGAAATCTTAACAAGATATACAGAAATAAAGACAGTGTTACAGACGTACTTTCATTCCCTCTCACAAGTGAGGACGGTACGGTTGAAATCAACCCCGAAACCAACGCTGTTCAGCTCGGTGATGTGGTTATTTCTCTTGAAACGGCAGTAAAGCAGGCACAGAATTACGGTCATTCACTGGAGCGTGAAGTTGGATTCCTCACAGTACATTCAATGTTGCACCTGCTCGGATATGACCACGAAACCAGCCAGCTTGACCAGAGAATCATGAGGGAAAAAGAAGAATCCGTGCTTGAAAAACTGGGTATTTCGAGAGATGCTACTTTTGTAGTGCAGGAGGACAACAACTGATGTCAAGAACTGCTTTTGTTACCATTGCGGGCAGAACCAATGCGGGAAAATCTTCATTTTTAAATGCTGTTGTAGGTGAAAAGATAGCGTCTGTCAGCAGTAAACCGCAGACAACACGTACACGTATCACGGGTATAAAAAATATTGACGACGTTCAGCTTGTATTTTTCGATACTCCCGGACTTCACAAGCCTGTCAACAAATTAAGTGAACATATGCTTAATACTGTTAAAGAATCGGTGAGCGATATTGACGCAGTTGTGTTTATGATGGACTGTACAAAGAAAATCAATGAACAGGAAATCAGTCTGTTAAAATCAATGAATGATTCGCATATGCCTGTAATACTGGTTCTTAACAAAATCGACCTGCTGAAAAGCATGGACGAACTCGCACCTATTATATCGTCGCTTACTTCACAGATAAAATTTCAGGCGGTTGTACCTGTAAGTATCATTGACGGAAACGGCGTTGATATAGTAATTGATGAAATAATAAAACTTTCGGAGGAATCCGTTCACTTTTTCCCCGACGATATGATTACCGACCAGCCCGAAAAAGTACTTGCCGCCGAGATGATACGTGAAAAGCTTTTAATGCTTTTAAAAGACGAAGTACCGCATGGTATTGCGGTAGGCGTTGAACAGATGACGGAACGTGACGACAAGGATATACTTGATATTTCCGCCGTCATTTACTGTGAAAAGGAATCACATAAGGGTATAGTTATCGGCAAAGGCGGTGCAATGCTGAAAAAAGCCTCCACTATGGCACGTATGGAACTTGAGGACTTCTTTCAGATTAAAGTCAATCTCAAATGCTGGGTTAAAGTAAAAGAGGACTGGCGTAACCGTGAAAACCTTATCAGGAGTTTCGGACTTTCCGAAAAGTAATGTTTTTCAATGACAACGGTAAAAGGTATAGTTATAAAAAAACGTTCGGCAGGTGAACAGGACAAGTTTATTGATATACTTACGGAAGAATACGGAGTTATTGAACTTACTGTTAAAGGTGCGAAAAAAATCAACGGAAAATCGGGCAGTTCCACACAACTTTTTGCCTATTCGGTTTTCTGTTACAATCAGCGTAAAGACTACATGATTTTAAACAGTGCCGAAGCGATACGCATTTTTTACGGTCTGCGTGACTCTCTTTCAAAAATTTCACTCGCATCATATTTTGCGGACGTTCTGCGGTTCTGTATAAAACCCGAAACAAAAAACGGCGGTATTATGCGTCTTTTTCTGAACACTCTGCACTATCTTGAAAAAAATCTGCGTGACGAAAAAATGCTGAAGGCAATATTTGAACTGCGTCTTATGTCTGAAATCGGTTTGATGCCCGACGTTCTGGCGTGCCGTGAATGTGGGGTATTTGAACCGGAGGAACTTTTTTTCAGTGTACGGGAAAGCTGTTTCTGCTGTAAAGACTGTTTTCACGGTAATGCTGACGAATGGTACAAAGTAAAAATTTCCGTTCTCAGTGCAATGAGACACATTCTTCTTTCGGATTTCGACAGGCTGTATAATTTCAGGACTTCTCCCGAAACAATGAACAGGCTTTCTCTTATTGCGGAAAATTACCTTGTTTTTCACCTTGAAAGGAATTTCCGTACACTTGATTTTTACAAATCACTCAAATTATAATCAAAGGTAAAATATATGAATAAAGATCTCAGAACACTTGAACTTGATAAAATTCTTGAAATGCTTGCGGATTTGACTTCCAATGAAGAAACAAGAAAAATGGCACTTGCCATACGTCCCGACAACGACCTTGGAAGTGTACGCCGTGAGTGCCTTAAAACCTCACAGGCTTTCAGTCTGTCGGTACAGTTCGGAACTCCGCCGTTCAGTAATTTCAGGGACATTACATCTACCGTTGCCCGTGCAAAGTCGGGTGCGGTCATTTCTCTGCGTGACCTTATGGACGTTGCTTCAATGCTCCGTCAGATAAAGGGGCTTTCCGACTGGTACAGTCATTGTGAAAATATTGAAACAGACCTGAATTACCTTTTTTCACGTCTTGCACCTAATGACTGGTTGCTTGAAAAACTTGAACGTTCAATTATTTCGGATAACGAGATTTCAGATGCCGCAAGTCCTGAACTTGCCGCAATAAGACGAAAGATAAACCGTGCAGGTATGCAGTTGAGGGAAACACTTGACAAAATGGTAAAAAACAAGACTACTCAGCAGTATTTGCAGGAAAGCACGGTCACTATAAGGGACGGACGTTTTGTACTTCCCGTAAAGTCCGAATATCGTGGACAGGTCAGCGGTCTTATTCACGATACGTCGGCAACGGGACAGACCATTTTTATTGAACCTATGGCAATAGTTGAGGCTAACAATGATATACGTATTCTTGAGGGAAAAGAGCAGGAGGAAATTGAAAGAATTATCCGTGAACTTTGTCGGGAATGTGGTGACTATGCAGACGTTCTGTGCGAAAATTATAAAATATGTACGGAACTAAATCTCTACTTTGCAAAATCTTCACTTGCCGCAAGGCTTAACTGTTCACTTCCCGAAATTACGGACGACGGTAAAATGAACTTAAAAAAAGCACGTCACCCGCTTATTGACCGTAAAAAAGCCGTACCCGTCAATATTTCCCTCGGAAACGAATACAGTACGCTTATAATAACAGGTCCAAATACGGGCGGTAAAACAGTTGCCCTGAAAACTGCTGGGCTTCTCAGTGCAATGACAATGTGCGGTCTTATGATACCCGTTGCCGACGGCAGCAGTATTTCTGTATTTGACCATATACTTGCGGATATCGGTGACAGTCAGAGCATTGAACAGAATCTCTCAACTTTTTCGGCACACACAAACAAAGTTATCGAAATCCTTGAGACTGCCGACGAAAAGTCACTTGTTCTTCTTGACGAACTCGGTTCGGGTACAGACCCCGTTGAAGGTGCGGCACTTGCTGTCTCCGTAATAAGACGGCTTATGATGTCGGGTGCGAAAACTATGGTGACGACTCACTATCAGGAACTGAAAATATTCGCTATTGACAGTCCCGACGTTGAAAATGCCTCATGTGAATTTGACATTGAGACTCTCCGTCCGACTTACAGGCTTATAGTGGGTTCACCCGGAAAGTCAAACGCTTTTGCGATTTCGGAAAGTCTCGGAATGCCGTCGGATATTATTGAGGACGCAAAGTCACGTATAAAGGAATCGGACAGCCGTCTTGAAGAAGTTATAGGAAAACTTGAATCCTCACGTCTTGAACTTGAACGGCAGAAATATGAAATCTCACGTCTGAAAGCTGAAATTGCCGAACATGAAAAAGTTCTGCGTACAGAACGTGAAGAACTTGAAAAGACAAAGGCAGATGAACTTGAAAAGGCACGTCTGCGTGCAATGACCATTATTGA
>JAGAQS010000101.1 GCA_017622635.1 Ruminococcus sp.
AAGTACCTTTATAGTATATGTCATTTCCGTCTGCATTCCAGTCAAGTTCATTGCCCGACTGCATAAATTCTTCATAACCCTTGACGTTTTCGATGTCTTTAAGGTCTGATATATCGGAAACGGAACTCAGTGCCTTTGTGTTTTTCAGCCAGTCGCTTACTATTATATTCTTAACAGAAGAATCTTTATTACACAGTACATATACTGTTTCGTCCTTGAAAACACTGCCGTCTGCGGAAGTTCTTTTTGTGTCTGAAACGGAAGTTTTGTTATTGTTTTTTTCGGTCGGAACTTCTGTACTGCCGTTATTGTTTGCATATGCGATTGAAGTTGTTACACCTGCCGAAACTGCAACGGCGATAACTCCTGCGATAACTTTTTTACATTTATTCATAGTAAAAACTCCCTTTCTGTAATCAGGCTATACTTACCTTGTTTATTTCGTTATTGCTTTTTGTATTGTCTTTTGGCATAAATCCTGCACTTGTTTTACATATCAGCTTATCACAAAGCATGAACATTGACGGCAGAACAGTTATTACAACTACCATTGATATCAATGCACCTCTTGCAAGAAGCATACAAAGTGATGAAATCATACCTATTTCGGAATATACTGCAACACCGACGGTTGCGGCAAAAAATCCGAGTGCCGAAGTTATTACGGACTTTATTGAAGATGAAAGCGAAATATTAACGGCTTCCTGTTTTGATTTTCCCGAACTTCTTTCGGTACGGTAACGTGTTGTCATGAGAATAGCGTAGTCAACCGTTGCACCGAGCTGTATAGTACCGATTACAACGGAAGCAATAAACGGTAATTCAGTATTTGTGAAGTATGCAATTCCAAGATTAATCATAATCGCAAGTTCGATTACAGCAACAAGTATTACAGGCAATGTTATTGACTTGAAAGTAAGTGCAATAATTATGAATATCGCCAGAATAGACAGAATACTTACAACTTTGAAATCCTTGTCTGTAATTTCGATAAGGTCTTTTGTTGCAGGTGCTTCACCGATAATCATGCCGTTGTCGTCATATTGTGAAACTATTTTGTTAAGCTTTTCAACCTGACTGTTTACAGCGTCCGAGGCAACCTCATATTCAGAGCCGACAAGCATCAACTGCCATTCGTCGCTTTTCAGTACACTTTTTACGGATTCGGGAATCACTTCTTCAGGTATTGCCGAACCGACAAGCGAATTGAATCCGAGTGTAAACTGTACACCGTCAACTTCTTTCATTTCGTCAAGCATTTTGTTTGCCGTCTTTGCAGGCATTTTTGAATTAACAAGTAAAATATGTGTACTGTTCATGTTGTATTCGTCGGCAAGCTTTGTGTTTGCAACAACACTTTCGAGGTCTTTCGGTAAAGTGCTGTCGAGTTTGTAGTATACATCATAGTTATTGTATCCATGAAATGCAGGTATCAGAAGAACAACCGCCATTGTCACAAAAACACCCGTATGTTTTACTATGAAATCCGAAACTTTATTGAACGACGGCATAAGTTCCTTGTGGGAAGTTTTTTCTATAGCCTTGTCGAAAGTCAGAATCATTGCAGGAAGTACCGTTACACACGCAATAACCCCGCATACAACGCCCTTAGCCATTACAATTCCGAGGTCAAGACCGAGTGTAAAACTCATGAAACACATTGCAAGAAATCCCGCAACTGTAGTAAATGAACTGCTGACAACAGATGAAACGGTCACTTTTATAGCATGAGCCATTGCTTCCTCTTTACTGTCGGGGAATATTTGCTGTTGTTCCTTGTAACTGTGCCACAGGAATATTGAATAGTCCATAGTAACACCGAGTTGCAAAACAAGGGCGAGTGCCTGTGTTATGAACGATATTTCACCGAGGAAAATATTAGTGCCGAGATTCCATACAATAGCAATTCCTATACTTAACATGAAAAATACAGGTATAAGAAATGAATCCATAGTAAGAATAAGTACAAGACTTGTAAGTATAACGGCGATAATTGCGTAAATAATTGTTTCACTGTCTGAAAGTTTTTTCATGTCCTCCGTGATGGCTGACATACCGCTTATGAAACACTGTTCGGACGTTATATCACGCATTTCCTCTATAGCTGAAAGTGTGGTATCAGCGGAAGTTGAACCGTCAAAGAATACTGCCATCATGGTAGTATCGCCCTTATTGAAGAAATCATAGATATTGTCGGGAAGAACTTCTTTCGGAATTTTGAGGTCTGTCATTGAATCATAACATACAACGCTTGAAACGTGTTCGACGTTTTCTATCTTTTCGGCAGTTTCAGCAACTTCTTTGTCACTCATTCCGTCAAGCATTACAAATGAAAAACCGCCCTGACCAAATTCGTCAATAAGAATGTCCTGACCTTTCATTGTTGCGATATCTTTCGGAAGATAAGAAAGAATATCATAATTTACACGGGTATTTATATAACCCAGTGCGGAGGGAATCATAAGAGCAATACCGATTATTAAAATCAGTATTCTGTGCTTTACTATCCATTCACCTAACTTTTCCATATCATCAACCCTTTCGTTTTTCTTTGGTAATACATAGTATATTATAAAAATGACTATTAGTCAACTGTTTTCAGAAATAAAAATGACCTTTAGTCATAATTTTGTAGACCTGCACAATTTACAGGCTTTAATTTTGTGACTAATAGTCATTTTTGCGGGCTTGACATCGTTTGTCTTATCGTTTATACTATAAATAGCATATTCGGAAATAAATTTTATAGGAGGTTTGTATGGGTAAAGTCGATAAAAACAAAGAACAAAAAGAAAAATCCCTTTTGAAAACGGCGTTTGAGTTTTTCACAACAAAGGGTTTCAGCAAGACTTCTATTTCTGACATCGTAAACAAGGCAGGTGTTGCAAAAGGGACTTTCTATCTGTACTTCAAGGATAAGTATGATATTCGCAACAGGCTTGTCTCTCACAAGTCAAGTCAGCTTTTCAGGAACGCCGTTTCCGAAATTGAATCTGAAACCGAAAATATTTCGTTTGAAGACAAAATCCTGAAAATAATAGACAATATAATCAATCAGCTTAATGAAAACAAGTCGCTTCTTACTTTTATATCAAAAAATCTGAGCTGGGGTGTGTTCAAGTCCGCCCTTACTTCTCCGCCGTCCGATGAGGATATAAATTTCGCCGATATATATTATAAAATGCTGGAAGAAGCACCCTACGAATTTACAGACCCTGAAATTATGCTTTTCATGATTATTGAACTTGTTTCGTCAACCTGCTATTCGGCTATTCTTTACAGTGAACCGTGTACCCTCAGTGAACTTAAACCGCACCTTTATGATACGATACGTATTATTATAGAGCGTCACAGGTGCAAAGAAAAATTATAATAAAAAAGGCGGGTTTTATAAGAAAATTATTGCAGGTATTATGACGTTTGCAGTCGCCTTTTCGGGTATTACTGAAATTCCGGATAAAATATCATCTTGTTCCATGACTGCCTGTGCTGTGAAAACTTATGAAGATTTGACTTATGATGTCAATGATGATAACACTGTTACAATTTAAAGAAGGCGGTAAAACTTTGACGGAAGTTGTTATTCCGAATGAAATTGACAGTATGCCCGTAACAAGAATTAATGACCGTGCTTTTGTAAACCATTTTTCACTGAAATCCGTAATCATGCCCGACAGTATAAAAAGTATGGGATATTGGGTATTTTATGGTTGCAGTTCACTTGAATCAATAGTAATTTCCAATAATTTAAAATCAATTCCAAAATATGCATTTTACGGCTGTTATAAGCTTGAAAATGTTACTGTACCGAATAGCGTTACAATTATTGGTGAGAGTGCATTCAGTGATTGTAAATCTCTCAAATCCGTAAATATATCTGACGGTGTGACAACTATTGGTAATCAGGCTTTCTGGTATTGTAAATCACTTGAATCTGTTACTATTTCTGAAAGTACTAAAAATATTAGTTTGTATGCATTTCATGGTTGTACAAATCTTAAAGAAATAACAATTTTAAATCCAAAATGTAATATTTGTCAACGAAAAGATACATTTAATGAAAATGCCACTATATATGGCTATGAAAATTCCACCGCACAGGAGTATGCCGAAAAATTTGACTATAAATTTGTGCCACTTGGCAAAGTTCCTGAATATATACCTACAGGCGATTTGAACGGCGACGGTGAATTTAATGTAGCTGACGCAGTATTGTTTCAGAAATATATTTTAGGTATTTCAGATACGGAAATTTCAGACCTGAAAAATGCAGATTTGTATCAGGACAATATAATTGACTCTTTTGACTTATGTTTAATGAAAAAGAAACTTGTTGAAAACAAATAAAAAAATTTCGGAAAACACTTGACAAACGTGTTTTTGTGTGATATAATAATAAAGCTGTGATTTGTACAGTACATATCGTATTCTTAAGACAGCAGGCAGGTTTTTAAACCGCAAGTCCCGCCGAGGAAATGCTAATGATTTTCATATGAAATTATTATTGTCCTTGTCCACTGTCGGTCAGGGGCGTTTTTATATCCGCTGAATACGATTATATATTTTATTCGGAGGTGAATACAAAATGCCAAGCAATTCTGTACTCGAAGCTAAAAAGGCTAAGGTTGAAAAGCTTACAGACCTCATCAAGAACTCTGTTTCAGGTGTTCTCGTTGATTACAAGGGTATCACTGTTGAAGAAGATACAAAGCTCAGAAAGGAACTCCGTGAAGCTGACGTAAATTATTTCGTTGAAAAGAACACACTCCTTCTCCGTGCTTTCCAGAACTGTGGTATTGAGGGTTTTGAAGAGGCTCTTAACGGTACAACTGCTATCGCTCTCTCAAACAGCGACCAGACTGCACCCGCAAGAATCCTCGGAAAGTTTGCTGAAAAAGCAGGTGAAGAAAGATTCAACCTCAAGGCAGGTTACGTTGAGGGCGAAATTTACGACCAGGCAGGCG
>JAGAQS010000011.1 GCA_017622635.1 Ruminococcus sp.
CTGTTTTCAAGACCCAAGTCATAGTATTCCGTATTGAGTTCAACATAGGGTTCAAGAAGTGTTTCTTTAATCCACTTCCAGAGAATACGGGTCATTTCGTCGCCGTCCATTTCGACGAGCGGAGTTTTCATAGTAATTTTAGCCATTGTTTTTTTACCTCCTGTAATTTTTCAGCCTGCCATATATATTATACCATAAAATATAAAACATAACAGGATTAAAGCAATTTCAATAAATATAAGAACAATATTTTTTATTACTGCATATTTAAGAGTGATTTTGTCGCTGTAGGTACTTTTGTGAACACCCACAAGAAATGCAAATATAATGCCCGTAATTATATAACCGATAAACACAAATTCAAACATTCTTGCAACGGCACACCCGATAATGATTCCAAAAATATGTGGTAATACTATACGCATAATGGCGTATTCTTCCGGAGAGGCTTCTCTGTCGGTGTAATCTCTTGTACTGTATATATTGAAATCGTCGTGAATGTCTTCAACAGCGTTTTTAATATCGTCTTTAAGTTCATTCTTATTCATAAAGTCCCCTGTCCCGCCCTTTCTTTACAGTCGATATGTGGTAGTAACAATAATGCAGTATCATTTCCGTAGAAACAATTCCTGCTTAACTATACGCTTGTAAGTTGTAGTGGAAATAACATTAAAAGTTTTTCCGGTATCCTACCGGAGTCGATTTTTGTACTTTACAGTTACAAAGATATATCCGCCCTGTAAAAAATATACCGAATAAGAATTATTTTTCAATAAGGTCAGCAGTCCAGTTTATACGCTGAATATTCATGTCAAGTTCACGAAGATGTTTTGACATGGAATCTGTTTTTTTCTGTAATTCCGCAACATCAACGGTACTTTTTATTTTAATTTCCTTGTTTGAATAGCGTTCAACAAGTGTACCTGCGTTTGAAAGAAAATTTTTCATAACAGATATTTTCTTTTTGAGAACATCTCTTTCCGCAATCATATCAGTGAGCGAAACACCATTTTCAACTGTCATGCAGTTGGTGTAATTTATGTTCTTAATCAGCTTTTCCATTTCATTGGAAACGCTTTCAAGTTCCTCAATCAGTGTGTAAGGACTTTCAACAGGTTTTTCACCCTCCTGAACCTTGGCATTCTGTAAGAGTCTGCCGTGAATGTTGTTTATTTTGGTTTTCATTTCCGCACGGAGCGAAAGAGCCTCTGCAAGTTTCATGAAATAAACCTCCTTTTTAATTCCTGTTTAAAAGTCCCTGTCCCACCCTTTCTTTACAGTCGATATCTGGTAATAAGAATAATAAAATATTTCACAAGACAGCATTCCTGAAAATACCTTTATAACAATACGCTTGTAAGTTATAGCGGATTGACATTGAAAGTTTCCGTATCCGAACGGTGGAGGTGTTTTTCATAAAGAAAAGATGTATCCGCCCTGTAAAAAAACATACCAACAGGAATTTTTTTAGTTTATGGTATAGCAAAAACGACTTCAACGCTGTCGGGAACGTATTTATTAATAATTTCCTCAAACATTGGTAAAACCGTTTCACGCCTGTTGCCGAACATACCGCATCCGAAAGCACCAAGTATTAAAATATCGGTCTTTTTTTCAAGTGCAAGCATAATTATTTTTTTGATTCTACGATACATAGTATCGTTTATTTTCTTCTGTGAAAACATGAATTTTGCAAAAGTTCTGTTTACCGCAGGAGAAGTTATGAAGTTGCACAAAACAGACTTTTCAAGCAGTTCACCGCCGTCATTTCGTATAACGGGAACGTTTTCCGAATAAATCATAATATCAGTATAATCGGGAAGAATGTGAAGTCTGTTTTTTCTGTAATAGTCTTTCTGATTCCGTATAGTGTAGTAAAGCATTGACGCATGACACAGACTTTCTTCCTGAGCGTTTCCGCCTAGTACATAAGCACCGCCTGCATACATTGCATTTGCAAAATTAAGAGCGGTAATATTTCCACGTCCTGCGTCAAGAATCGCCTGAACAGTGGTTTTTCTCACCGTGTTTTCCGCAACGGAAAAATATTTTTCACGTTTTATTTCAGCGACTTCAGAAACCGAAAAAACAGTTTCCGAAGTCATTTTCTGAAAATCACCGTTTTTAAAAATGCGGTCATTGTCAGACTTTATTTTAATATATTCAACCATAGACATAACTTATCACTCCCAATAACAACAGGTGAGCAGGATAGAATATATAAAATACCCATTTTGTGTATTTTCCGCCGCCTTTTTCGCCGTTATAAAGAAGTAAAAGAGGTATCGGCAAAAAGACACCGAGGTTACACCAGTAACTGAAAGAATATGGAACGTTTTTAATCAGAATGACTATAAGTGGCAACAGTTTAAAAGCGACGGCAGTTGTTCCGTAAGCAATAATCTGATTTTTTCTGTTGCCCCGTGCAAGTTCAAAAGCAAGCGTATAAACTACGGCTTCCATACCCCAGTCGCAGAAATCGGCAAATTTGCATATAACGACGATAGCAGGTAAAACAAATTCTTTTTTTAATTTGTCGCTGTTTACGGTGTGAACGGCAAGCAGACACAGGAACAAAGTAGTAATCATGCTTTCCTTGTTTGAATGAATAAAACTTCCGTTAAAACAGAACGCAAAAGCAAAGTGGGATATTACCGCAAAAACCGCCATACGCTGAAAATATTTCTTTAAGTTTTTTGTATAATGGTAACCCTCAGAAATAAAGAAACACATAATAGGTGCGGTAATACGTCCTATGAACCTCATACAGCAATAAAGGGGTGTATCGTCCTGAATAAAGAGATGTGCCGCATGGTCAATAAACATCGCCATAATAGCAAGGTACTTTAAATCAGAAGCAGTTATACCGATTTTTTTATTTTCAGATTTTATTTTCATATAAGTCTCAATAAGTTATTTTTTTAAATAACTACCTATATTGTAGAAATTAAAGCTCCTGCAATTACCAATATAAAAATTGTTTACTTCATTGATTCTCTTGTGTAGTCAAGAAGACCACCGGCAAGCATAATATCCTTTGTACGTCCTGAAAGTTCACAAAGTACAGGTATTTCCTTACCGTTTGTCTTGTTTATAACAGTAAGTTCGGACTTACCTTCTTCAACAGCCTTGCGAACGTCGGCAAGTACAAGTTCGTCGCCCTGATTAATATTATCATAATCAGCTTCGTTTACGAAAGTAAGCGGAAGAATACCTGCATTGATGAGGTTTGCACGGTGGATACGTGCGAATGACTTAACGAGTACAGCCTTTACACCGAGATAAAGCGGAGCAAGTGCAGCGTGTTCACGTGAAGAGCCCTGACCGTAGTTAGAACCGCCGACA
>JAGAQS010000102.1 GCA_017622635.1 Ruminococcus sp.
CCGTCCGATAAGAAAGTACAGAACGGTGAATTTGTGCTTATGGATTTCGGTGCAATCTGGAACGGCTATCACAGCGATATGACACGTACAATCTGTGTCGGCGAACCTGACGACGAAATGAAAAAAGTTTACAATATCGTTCTTGAGGCACAGCTGGCAGGTCTCGCAAACGCCCGTGCAGGTATTACGGGAAAGGAACTTGACAAAATTTCACGTGATATTATAGAAAAAGCAGGTTACGGTGATAATTTCGGTCACTCTCTCGGTCACGGCGTGGGTCTTGAAATCCACGAAAAACCCAACGCTTCACCTAATTATGACTCCGTTCTTGAATCGGGAAGTATTTTAACCGTTGAACCGGGTATTTATATTGAGGGAAAATTCGGTGTACGTATAGAAGATTTTGTCATTTTGACTGAAAATGGCTGTGATAATTTGACGAAATATGCTAAAAATATAATATCTTTATAATATTTTGCTCTCAGGTATTGCAAAAATTATTGAGATATGGTAAAATAGTACATATAATATTGATAAAATACGGAGGTATTATTAATGATTTCAGCAGGAGATTTCAGAAACGGCGTTACTTTTGAACTCGACGGACAGGTTGTTCAGGTTATTGAGTTCCAGCACGTAAAACCCGGAAAGGGCGCTGCTTTCGTAAGAACAAAGTACAAGAATGTTATCACAGGTTCAGTGGTTGAAACTTCTTTCAACCCTACCGCAAAGTTCCCGACCGCTTTCGTTGAAAGAAAGGATATGCAGTACAGCTATAACGACGGTGAACTTTATTACTTCATGGATATGGAAACTTATGAACAGATTCCGATTAGTGAGGACAAGCTTGGTGATGCTTTCCGTTTCGTTAAGGAAGAAATGATTTGCAAGGTTCTTTCTTACAAGGGTTCTGTTTTCGGTGTTGAACCGCCGAACTTCGTTGAACTCGTGGTAACCCAGACGGACCCCGGTTTCAAGGGCGATACCGCTACAAACGCTACAAAACCCGCAACTGTTGAAACAGGTGCAGAGGTTAAAGTTCCGCTTTTCATAAATGAGGGCGAAAAGATTCAGATTGATACAAGAACGGGCGAATATATGTCAAGAGCATAAGCCTGTTTAAAAGGAGGCTGTTTTATGAAGCTTACTGAAAAAATGTCCTATTTAAAGGGACTTATGGACGGTCTTGAAATTGACTGCTCCACAAAGGAAGGAAAAATCCTTGCACAGATGTCCGAAGTTCTTCAGGAAGTTGTACTGTACGTTGATGATTTACAGTCACAGGTTGACGAACTCACTGAACTCTGCGATATTCTTGACGAGGATTTGGGAAACGTTGAAGAAGAACTCTACGGCGAAGATGATGAAGATTTTGGCTGTGGTGAGTGTGGTTATCTCGATGAAGATGACGAAGATTTTGACAACGATGACGAATATGATTTCGATGATGACGATGAGGAACTTTATGAAGTTACTTGTCCCACCTGCGGAGATACAATCTTACTCGATGAGGGTATGATTGACGAGGGTTCTATAAATTGTCCAAACTGCAACGAACTGCTTGAATTTGACTACGAAAACCTCACTATTGAGGATTTTGAAAGTTCGGAAACAGACGACGAAGAAGAATAATTAAATAAACCGTCCTATTCAGGACGGTTTATTTTTTGTATGTGGTGAGAATCTTTTCGGCGACTTCACGGCGTGTCATACGGTTATTCATTGCCTGTTTTTCAATGTAGCGGTGTGCCTGAGGCTCGGTGAATTTAAGGTATTCCATAAGTGTACATTTAGCACGGTTGATAAGTCGCATTTCGTCTATTCTTGTGAGAATAACGGAGTTTTCCTTTTTTACTCCGTGAATTTCGTGGCAGTTTGTTCTGCGTGTGGCTTCCCTGAAATCTTCATTGCTGAACGGTTTGGGAAGTACAGTTATTCCCGAATCGGCAACGCTGTGTGAAATATCCTCCGCAATGCCGTTCATACATATCAGTATAACGCCTGCCCC
>JAGAQS010000103.1 GCA_017622635.1 Ruminococcus sp.
ATACGTATTACTCCCGAAAAACTGACGGAAATCTGTAACAGTGTAAGTATACCTGTTGTTGCGATAGGCGGAATAAGTCTTGAAAATCTGCACATTATAAAAGGTTGCGGACAGTCTGGAATTGCAGTAGTATCAGCGTTGTTTGCACAGGAAGATATAAAACTTTCGGCAGAATGTTTGAGGACAGAGTATGAAAAAGAAACTTAAAATAATTATTTGTCTGATTATTGCGGCAGTTCTGCTTGTACCAATTATAGAATGTTACAAGGACGGCGGAACGGTCAAATATAATGCTATATTGTGGGGTGTTACTGAACATCATGAAATGGCGTCTGATTCAGACGGGAACAAGGGATATAATACAGGTAAAACTATACGAATACTTTGTTTCGAGGTGTACAGCGATTATCCGAAGTTTGTCCCCATACAGAAAGGAGCATAACAATGAAAAGAAAACTGATAACAATTATTCTGCTGATTGTTGCGGTAATTCTGGTTGTTCCTATAGAGTCACATTACAAGGACGGCGGAACGGTCAGATATAATGCAGTATTGTGGGGCGTTACAAAACATCACGGTATTACGTTTGATTCAGACGGAAACAGGGGATATAATACAGGTACAACTATACGAATACTTTGTTTTGACGTGTACAGTGATTATCCTAAGTTTGTTCCCATACAGAAAGGAGCGTAATAATTGAAAAAAGTACTTACAATAGCAGGAAGCGACAGCTCAGGCGGAGCAGGTATTCAGGCGGATATAAAGACAATGCAGGCACACGGAGTATATGCAATGAGTGCGATAACGGCACTTACCGCACAGAATACAACAGGTGTAACGGGTATACATGACGTACCGTCTGAATTTGTCGCAGAGCAGATTGACATGGCTTTCAGTGATATAAGACCCGATTCGGTAAAAATCGGAATGATTTCATGTGCGGAAACGGCAGAAGTAATTGCAGAAAGATTAAAATACTGGAAAGCTGAAAATATAGTTGTTGACCCTGTGGCAGTTGCGACAAGCGGTGCGGATTTAAGCAGTACTGAAACTTATGAAAAAGTAAAAAAACTCCTTTTCCCGATTTCAACGGTTATAACGCCAAACATTCCCGAAGCTGAACTTATAACGGGTATAAAAATTGACGATTTGGAAGATATGCAGAAGTCGGCGGAAATCATTGCCAAAAGATATAACTGTAATGTATTTCTGAAAGGCGGTCACCTTAAAGACAGTGCGGACGATTTACTTTACAGAAATAACGGGAAATACAAATGGTTTGAGGGCAGAAGAATTAATAATAACAATACGCACGGTACAGGTTGTACGCTGTCAAGTGCGATAGCGTCAAATCTTGCAAGGGGTTACACACTTGAAAAAAGTATAGAACTTGCAAAGGAATATATAAATTCCTGCCTCAGTGCCATGCTTGATATAGGTCACGGAAACGGACCTTTAAACCACATGAAAGGACTTGAAAAATGAAAAATTACAGTACACAGATGGAAGCCGCAAAAAAAGGTATAATCACGCCTGAAATGAAGATTGTCGCACAGAAAGAGTATATCAGTGAACAGGAACTCTGCGGACTTGTTGCAAAAGGTGAAGTGTGTATCCCGTGCAACGTAAATCACAAATCAATTTCACCCGAGGGAATAGGTTCACGCATGAGAACTAAAATAAATGTCAATCTCGGCATTTCGGGCGACTGCAACAACTACGAAAACGAAATGAAAAAAGTTGACATTTCAATAAAATACGGTGCAGATGCGATTATGGATTTGAGCAACTACGGTAAGACAAACACTTTCCGTAAACAGCTTATAGAGAAATCACCTGCAATGATTGGCACTGTTCCGATGTACGACGCTATCGGTTATCTTGAAAAGGATTTACTTGAAATCACTGCGGAAGATTTTCTTAAAGTCGTAAAGGCACACGCAGAGGAGGGCGTTGACTTCATGACTATCCATGCAGGCATAAACAAACGTACAATAGAAGCATTTATGCGTGATAAACGCAAGATGAATATAGTATCCCGTGGCGGTTCACTGTTGTTTGCGTGGATTATGATGACGGGCAACGAAAACCCTTTCTATGAATATTATGACGAAGTTCTTGACATTCTCCGTGAATATGACTGCACAATAAGTCTCGGTGACGCACTCCGTCCGGGTTGTATTGACGATTCGACAGACGCAGGACAGATTTCCGAACTTATTGAACTCGGTGCATTGACTGAACGTGCATGGGCTAAAGACGTGCAGGTTATGGTTGAAGGTCCGGGGCATATGGCAATGAATGAAATAGCGGCAAATATGAAGATTCAGAAAAGAATCTGTCACAATGCACCTTTTTACGTTCTCGGTCCTCTTGTAACGGACATTGCCCCCGGTTATGACCACATAACTTCTGCAATAGGCGGTGCAATTGCGGCGGCAAACGGTGCGGACTTCCTTTGTTACGTAACCCCTGCCGAACACCTCAGACTGCCCGACATCAACGACGTTAAAGAGGGTATTATTGCAAGCCGTATTGCCGCACACGCCGCTGACATTTCAAAGGGTATTCCTCACGCCACCGACCCCGACAATGCTATGGCTGAAGCACGTCATGCGGTTGACTGGGAAAAAATGTTTGATATTGCCATTGACGGTGACAAGGCACGTGAATATTTTGAAAGTACACCGCCGTCAGACCGTCACACCTGTTCAATGTGCGGCAAGATGTGTGCAGTCCGTACAACAAACATGATTCTCAACGGCGAAAAAGTTGAGTTCTGTTCCGAAAAGTGAGACTGTATGAGTAAACTTGATGATTTGATAAATGAACTTTGCCCCGACGGTGTTGAATATGTAAAAATAAAAGACAGATTTCAGAGATTAAAGGGAACACCTATAACAGCCACAAAAATGAAAGAAATAGATAATTTCGATGGTGAAATAAAAATATTTGCAGGTGGAAAAACCGTTATAAATGCAAAGGAGAAAGATATTCCGAAAGCAAATATAACAAGAGTTCCTGCTGTTTTGGTTCAGTCAAGAGGAATTATTGGTGTTGTATATTATGATAAACCTTTTACCTTTAAAAATGAAATGTGGGCTTATACTGCGATAGCATTACGGAAGTAAAATTCTTGTATTATGTTTTAAAAAACAATATTGAAAAATTCCGTGAAGAAGCTTCGGGAATGGGTTCACTTCCTCAGATTTCGTTGAAAGTTACAGAAGAATTTAAAATCCCCGTTCCACATATAGAGGTACAACGTGAAATTGTCCGTATTCTGGACAATTTCACGGAGCTTACGCTCCGTAAAAAGCAGTATGAATATTACAGGGATATGCTTTTAAATTTCGACGATAGTATTGAATGGCGGACGTTGGGGGGATTGCGGAAATTACAGATTATGTTGCAAATGGAAGTTTCGCAAGTTTAAAAGAAAATGTAATATATAAACATAACCCTGATTATGCTATCCTTATAAGAACTGTTGACTTTTCCACAAAATTTGATAGAAAGCAAATGATTTATATTGATGAGAAAGCATACAATTTTCTTAAAAAATCACAATTATTTGGTGGAGAAATCATAATAAATAATATCGGAGCTGGTGTAGGAAATTCATTTTTATGTCCAAATTTAGGGACAAAAATGAGTCTTGCTCCAAATTCTGTAATGATTAAAACCAGTAATAATAAATTTTATTTTTACTGGTTAAATTCAAAATATGGCAAAAATGCATTATCTAAAATAATATCAAAAAGTGATATGCCTAAATTTAATAAAACTGGGTTAAGAAGTATTTTAATTCCAATACTGCCGACAGAGGAGCAGGAACGGATTGTTAAAATACTTGACCGCTTTGACACTCTATGTAATGACCTGACAAGCGGAATCCCTGCCGAAATAAACGCAAGGCAGAAACAATACGAATATTACAGGGATAAACTCTTACAGTTCAAAATAAAGAAAGCATAAATAAAAAGCCTGAGATTTTTATTCTCAGGCTTATGTTTTCAGGTCATAACTGTTTCAAATTTTTTTATATGTTCTGAAATATCTTCGGTATTTTCAGAATCAACGGATATACAGAAAATTTCGTTTTTATCAAAGTTGACGCATTCCAAATCAACCCAGTATATACCGTTACTTTCAAATAATTTTATTGTACCCTCACTGTTTTTTGCAGAAAGTTCAATTGTATAGCTGTGATATATTTTATCGGTTTTTTCATTATAAGATGTGTCTGTAACTGTGATTCCGACATCAGACCATATTTTTTTCTGTGATTTGAACCAGTTTTCAAACAGTAAGAATTTATCGTCCATATCAGAGGAGTGTTATACCGTTTTCGGCACACTTTTCAATCATTTCGTCACTCCAGATTGATGA